>PXDN01000127.1 GCA_003566375.1 Opitutia bacterium | reverse complement strand
GCACGGCACCTTTCGCCGCTGGCATCCCAACGGGGTGTTGGCCGAACAAACGGAGATGAGCGAAGGAGAGCCTAACGGGATCTCGCTCGCCTTCTTTCCCAGCGGCCATCCGCGGGCGCGGGTATTGTTGAAACAGGGTGAGGTGGTGAGCCGCCAATTTTGGGAGGATGGCGAAATTCGCGAAAAGCCTACATTGGAAGGAACTTAAAGGGATGACGCATCACATGAATGACAGGGAAATGCCTTCGCGCAAACACCGGACCGGCTTTCGTTCCCGGGTCGCTTTGTCGAAATGGTCCGCGCTGGCCGTCGCCGGGCTCATGGCCGGGGTTTGGGGCGGTCCACGCGCCATGGCGGATTTCCAGTTGTTTCTTTTGGAGGACTCGGAAGACACCCAACTGTTTCAAGCTGGCGTAGCCGCCGCCGGAGCGGTGCTGATCGGCAAGGAAACCTTTTCCCCGAGCGCGCTGGCCGCGGGCCAGGAACAGGCGCTGACACGCCCCGTGCTGGCCCCGGGGGAGCCCAACGGACCGTTTCCGCAAGGAACCAATCCCGTCACCGGATTGATCCTTCAAACGAATCAACTCGGCGGCGCGCCCGTGCAAACCTCTACCGCCGGCGTGCTCTTTGCGTCCGCTCCGGTTCCCGGCGGCCCGGATTTCACGAGAGTGGGACCGGAAAATCAGAACATGAGTCTCGACGTGCTGGTGGCCCCCCCCGGTCTCGCCGGCATGGTGCGGGGGATGACTTTCCGGGCGGTGATCGAGGGCGGAGACACGGCGGAGATCCGGGTTTTTGACAACCAGAACAACCTGCTGGCGTTCAGGACGTTTTCCGCCGAAGCGGATGAAGCCATGCTGATCGCGGTTCTGGCACCGTTGAACGAAACCTTTTTGCGCCTCAATCTCTGGGCTCCCACCGGTTACGGGGACTTGGGCGATCTGAGCGTTTATGCCATCCCTGAACCGGCCTTTGCCGTGTTGGCAACCGGGTTGTGTGTGGCCATCACCTTGCTGGCCCGACGCCGGAAATTCGTTTGACTGAATTTGATGCCTGGGATGGGTCGGAGTCAAGTTGACCAAGCCATCGCGGGCGGTGGTTCGGCTACACCACCGAGACCGCCCAGTCAATGAATGTCCTGGAAGATTTTAAGGGCAGTATAAAAAAAGACTCACGGCGGCGATTCCGTAAGTCTTTGATTGAAAATGGCTGCCCGGGTAGGATTCGAACCTACGACCAAGTGATTAACAGTCACCTGCTCTACCACTGAGCTACCGGGCAAAAAAATGATTCCCCTTCTCCAAAGAGGAGAAATTGGGAAAGCGAGGATGGAAGCCGTCCGTTACGGCATTGTCAACGACACAAACGGCTTTTTCGGAAAAAAATCATCCTGCTCCATTCCCGCCGCGCTCTGCCGGTCAGGCGGCGGGGCCGGGCAGTCTTTTGGTCCGCAACGGGTTTGGCGCAAAAAAACGGACACCCGCATTGACCCGGGGGGCGGGCTCCGGCTTAGTATCGGCTTTTTCCGATGGACCAAATCAAACGGGATCTTCTTTCCTCCTACCGGGAACATGGAGGTATCAACCACATGGACGGCCCCAATCTGCCCTCGCGGAAAACGGTGGACGCGCTGGCCGAGGATTTCATGCGCCTGTTGTTTCCCGGCTATTTTGACCGGGAAACGGTCGCGCGCGAGGAGTTCGAGTGTTCCTTGGAAACCCGGCTCGCCGGTTTGCGCGCCGCCTTGAGCGGGGAGATCCACACCTGCCTGCGTTTCGCCGGTCACAATGAACCGGAGGCGGCGGGGATGGTTGAGGCGGATCATGTTTTGGCGAGCCTGGCCTGCGTGCGGGCTCTGCTCCGCACCGATGTCGAGGCCGCTTACACGGGGGATCCGGCCGCTCCGAATTTCGAGGAGATCATCCTAGCCTATCCATGCGTTCCGGCCATCGCCATCCAGCGGGTGGCCCATGTCCTCTACCAGCGTGGAATTCCACTGTTGCCGCGCATGTTGACCGAGCATGCCCACCGTTTGACCGGCATCGACATTCACCCGGGGGCGACCATCGGCTCCCATTTTTTCATCGACCACGGCACCGGGGTGGTCATCGGCGAAACCGCCACCCTCGGCTCCCATGTCAAACTGTACCAGGGTGTCACCCTCGGGGCGAAATCATTCAAGGTCGATGAATCCGGCAAAGTGGTCAAGGGGATCAAGCGCCACCCGGACATTGCCGATCATGTGACCATTTACGCCGGGGCGACCATCCTGGGCGGTGAAACGGTGATCGGTGAAAACACCATCATCGGGGCCGGGGTGTGGTTGATGGAGTCCATTCCCCCCCACAGCATCGCCTACTATCAGGGCGATAATCTGGTGGTGCGCCACCGCCGCAAGCGGGAGGTGGCGGAGGAGTCCTCCTGAGTCACCCGCGCGGTTTTTCTTTCCATCATGAAACTCTCTTTTACCAAAATGCAGGGGGCCGGCAACGACTTCATTGTCGCGGGCGGCCTCTCGGAAACCATTTCCCTTTCGGATGAACAAATCCGCGCCCTCTGCCACCGGCGGTTCGGGGTCGGGGCCGACGGGGTCTTGCTGCTCGGTCCGGCGTCCGACGGGGAGGTGGACGCGCGCATGATTTATTACAACGCGGACGGATCGCGCGGGGAAATGTGCGGCAACGGCGCCCGCTGTTTCACCGCTTACGCGCTCGGACTCGGGTTGGGCCGGGAGGGGAGGGTCCGTTTCGAGACCGACGCCGGTCCGATCACCGCCACCGCCGGCGGTGGAGAATACACCCTGGAGATGACACCGCCGTTTGACTTCCGCCTGCGGGAAACGGTCCAACTCGCCGCCGGGAAAAGCGAGGTCCATTACCTGAACACGGGCGTGCCCCACGTGGTGAAATTCGTTCCGGACGTCGATACGGTGGACATCCGCCGCGAGGGCGCGGAACTGCGCCGCCATCCGGCCTTCGCTCCCAAAGGGGCCAACGTCAATTTCGCCCGGATCAATCCCGATGGTCCGATCCTCGTGCGCACTTACGAGCGCGGAGTCGAGGATGAAACCCTGGCCTGCGGCACCGGAGTCACGGCCACCGCCATCGCGGCGCACATGATCCACGGCGTGGATACACCGGTAAAGTTGCGGGTGGCGGGGCGGGCGGTGCTGACGGTTGGGTTTGAGCGCGCCGGGGAGGAAATTCGCAACGTGACTCTGACCGGTCCGGCGGAAACGGTTTTCACCGGTCAGGTCGAGCTGTGACTCCCGGTTTCAGCCCCCGCAAGCGACCGCGCAAATCAGCGCGGATTCCGCTCGGGGCCGGGCCTCTGCCGGGAGGCATCCCCGTCACCGCGCGGGGCCGGGCGCGAAACCCGTCCGCTTGCCCTCGGGTCGGAAGGCGTTTCGGCACGCCGCGTTTCCATGCGTTGCCTCGCTTGGTCGGAACGCGGAGCGGTGAAGCGGTCGCGCCGGTTTTCCGCTGAAGGTGATTGCTGCCGGGCGCGGTCGGGGCGACGGGCGTCGCGGTTTTCCGGCGGACGCGGGGCGGGCGCGGCGGCGCGGGGATTTTCGCGGGTTTGCGGCGGGCGAATGCCGGGAGCTTCCGTGTTGCGCGGGGAGCGGTCCCGAAAGGAGGAATGGT
>PXDN01000282.1 GCA_003566375.1 Opitutia bacterium | reverse complement strand
CTACTGATAACGCGAGAAACGCTATGACCCTGCGGGCAGGCCGCGAAGGAACTAGCGCTGCGGGTACAAAGTACGTGCGCTGCCGACTGTTACCAGGTACTCGGACGACTTGCTGGAAAGACCCCTACCGCCCTCCGAATTCTATAGTTAGATTCTACCACGCCGGGCCGTCTGATTCAATGGCTAAAAAGTCCTAGAGAGTCACGGAACGGCGTTGGAACGTTGGCGCGTTAGCACGTTGGCTGGTTTGGCGGGAGCTAAGCTGTTGTCGGTCCCGCCGTACGACGACCGGCGCGGCCATAACAGGGCCCTCGGGAAGCGCATCGCCCACCTTGCGAAGGTTCGAACCCAACCCCCAACACCACCAACCCCTCAAAATGGACACCCCCGTTCCACCAGCCCCCACGCCGTCACCTTCGCAAGGTTACGTCCCACACCCCGCCAGCACCTCCTCCCTCCGACCCGCGCTCGCGACTCCCCGTGGCGACAGCCGCTATCGACCCCAGACGAGCTCCGCTCACGTTGCCGGCGGAGTTGCGATACAGCTGTCACATCCAGAACGGGGATACGTTCTTCTGGTTTATCTGGATGGCGTCTCTATCCTCAGCCGCATGGTGAGTTCGGCACCTGACCCAGCACACGGTCGAGGATGAGGTGGGGGGACAACTCGAGGCCTTCGGACGTAGAGTCGCGAACTAGGGTGTACGCATTGCAGATGGGAGTTGGCGCGGCATGGATGCAAGATTCCTCGTCGCTGGGAGCCCCTCCCCTTCGCGCGCTCCCCGCCACGACGCCCCGGCAACCCTAGGTACGGCTGACCGGCACTCACAGCGGAAACGGGCAGCCCCAAGATGGACTGCCCGCGTGATCGCCTCTCTCTGAGACCAGCTCCTCAGCGCAGCAAGGCCCTCGCTCCTACTCCCACTGAGTGACCACGTACACATTGTACTCAGGATCGCCCGCTTCCGTCTGGGCGGCCACGGGGCACTCCCCCTGGGTGAGGACCATCTGCACATATGGATCGTTTCCCTGGTGCTCGACGTCGGTGACCTCCACCCGGGTGAACCCGGCCACATCGTACCTCAGATCTACCGAACCGATGCTTGAGTAGACGGGAATACAGAACCTATCCCCGACTTCCGCCTCCATCACAACCGAGCTGTTCCTGCCCGGCTTGGAGCAGACCCTGTCCCCCACGTTAACGAGTCCGCGATAGCCGCCTTCCATCCACGCTTTGAGATCGCTGGCGCCGCCCTCGGACGAGCAGCCCTCGGCCGGATCATCAGGTCCGCACATCTCGTTGAAGTTCCACCAGCCGCGGTGGGCCGATGATCTCTCCACCCCCTCGGGTGTATCCCAGAAGACGTAGCACACGCTATTTGCTTCGTCGTCAGGGTCGCACTGACCGGCATTGCCAAAGTGGATGCGAACGCTCCCTCCGCTTTCGCCGAGGTCTTCGAAGACGCGCACCGGAATGCCGAAGGGCCGCAACCCTGCGACCTGTCCCGGCGGGCCGGTCTGAGCCAGCGAGAAGGCCCGGGCCGGCACCGTGTTGATGCCGACGAGCTGCATGAAATGCGTCGCTCGCTCGATGCGCACCGTTGCCGAGATGCCCGTGGCGCCCTCCGGTATGGTACCCCCGCCCACGGCCCCCAGCACCGCATTGTCCTGGTCCACGTAGTCGGCGACCAGGTTGTGGGCGGGGTCCGGCACGCCGTTTACCTGGGCATATTGACGCACCGTGTCCAGGATGTCGGCATCGTCGCGCTCCAGCGTACCGACCTTCCCCAGGACCAGGTCCTGCGCGCCGGCCATCGCCGCCGCATCGGCCGCGTTCTGCACGCGGCGACGCTCCAGGAACACCGTCCCACCATCGATCGCCAGCCCCGTGGCGGCCAACAGGCCAACCATCAGGAGGGCCACGACCACCAGCGTCTGCCCCCGCTCGGTATTGGGTTTCCTATCTATCATCTCAGCGCTCCTTAGGATTCCGGTGCGATGGCCCGCGCGGCTGCGGCCCGCAGGGGCAGCACCCCACCGCCCACCATGTTTCGCACCAGAGGCGTCATCAGCTCATAATCGTACGTCACCGTCACGGTAATACGATCGGTGGCTGGCGTGATCGATGCCGGGGCCACCTCGACGTCACCGTCCGCTATCCGCACCAGTCCGTCGGTGGCCTCGACGGTGCGCTTCTTAACTTCGGCATACAGATCCACATCCGGTCGACGGGCGGCGGTGACTCCATAGGCAGCCCCCTCCGCCGCGGCGCCGGTGATACCCACATAGGCGTAGAACACGCGCCCCAAGTCCAGGAGGCCCATCAGGACGATCATCAGCACGGGAAGGACCAGGGCCAGCTCGACCAGGCTCTGCCCTCGCGGCCAGTCTCTGCTATTTCCTCTGTCTCCCATTCCCACCTCCTCCCTCCCGCGCTACCGCCCGCCGATATCGCTACTCGCGCACCCGGGCGATGGTGCGCCGGGCCCCCACGTCGATATCGAAGGAATCCCGAAACAGCGGCACCAGCGCCGACAGATCATGGACGACCCTTACGGAGACCCGATCCCGTCCGGGATCGTCGCCGCCGCCCCGGAGCTGGTTCGCCACGATCCCATTCTCCAGATCCTCATCGTCACAAAGCAGCTCGATGCCCTCGATATCCAGGTCGTCCTCCGAGTTCCCGTAGGACACGGTGATCGTGTTCAACTCAGGGCTGGTCAGGAAAGCGGTTTCCACGACCCTGTTGCAGATGCCGGCGGCATCCGTCGGATTGACCATGCCGTACCGCGCCGCCTCCCGCGCCGCGTTCACCAGGCTGGCGTGGACGGCAAAGACGTGCCCGAAGTTGATGATGCCCAGCACTATCACCAGCAGGAGGGGCACGATCAGCGCGAATTCGACCAGTCCCTGCCCGGCAGAGCCTCGACGGCCCCCGGTGGAGGGGGTTGTTCGGGAGGGCGAGGGTGCGCTAAGGGCCTTGCCGCAGACCGTGCCGTTTGATCGCCGATGTCTCATCAGTGTCCGATTGTAGTAGGGGAGCGGGCCGCATGTGGGCCGAAGCTCCACGCCGTCGTTATTCGCCAATAACCGAGACCCTGTATGTCCGGTCGGCCTCCCCCGGTCCCGGACGCGGCCAGGCAGTGGGAACAGACGCTGCCCCTCCTGCCAGGCTGTTGCTACACTGTACCACATAGGGCGATGGTCTGCTATAGGAAATTTGTAACCCCGGGACGTTATTCCTATTCGTCGACAGAAGGTCCTGGATGGGGACACCGGTGGGTTGACCCTTATTTGCACCGCTGAGTGCGCTGAGATGGCGAGCCGGCTTCGGGGAGTGCTACGTGACCGATGAGCCGGGGCGGGAATGGCGAGCGTGGGGCGTTCGCGGGCAGGGGGGGCGGCCCGTGCGCCGGCGGCGCTGGGGGAAACAGCGGTTATGGGTGCGAGATTTCTCGCCTGCACTCCGCGCTGAATGGCGGAGGACGCGGTGCCAGCAGGCCGGGGATGACGAGGGCAAAGTGCGGCGTCCGGCTCGGAATGATGTCAAGCGACAACTAAAAATGCCCATCGACGACAATTAGAAACGCCCATGCCAGAACATACTACGCCACGTCCTGAGCGGCCTCCGACGTGCCGGTGGTGACAGAGGAAGTCG
>PXDN01000232.1 GCA_003566375.1 Opitutia bacterium | reverse complement strand
GTTTGGGGATGTGGCCAGAAGATAGGAAACACCCGTTCCTGGAACGGGAAAATGGCAAAAAAACGATCCAGATTCGACTTGGAAAAACCAAATTGAGGGCGTTGGAGAACCTCCCGATATTCGACCAAAACACGGTCGTCATAAGCCAGTCGCAATCGGCGCGAAAGCAGCATGTCCACGATCAAGCCAGGTTTGCCAAAGGGGTTAATCAGGCCGGATACAAGGATGTTGGTGTCGACCACCACCAGCAGAGGAGGCGTCGTCACCGTCCGCGCGCTGAACGAACAGCTTTGATTTCACCGTCGATCTCCTCCTCCCCCAGGTTGGCAACGCCCGTCCGGGCCGCTGCCAGTCTTGTTTCCGAGATGGCACGGCGGGCTCGTGCAAAAACGATTTCCTGAAGATCCTCCATCCAGGTTTCGTCGGAAGTCGAAATAAACACCCCCTCGGGCTGGCCGTTTCTGGTCACCAATACCGCTCCTTCGTCCTTGAGTGCTTTCCAAATGGCGGCGGGTTTAGCCGCCATTTCGCGTGATGGGATGATTTTCATTGCTTGGCAATATGCGGAGCAATTGTTGAGCAAGCAAGCTTTCAGACGACTTTCGTTGCGAAGCCAGCTGGGTTCAGTATGAAGTTTTTTCCAAGAATCCATCGCTCAGGGAGTCGGGTGGCCAGAGATCCTTTGGCTCTGGTTGTGTGGGTGAAGTATTGCCGACTGGCAAAGTCACAATGGATCGCTCATGATGAACCGGGAGAGCCGTGTCCATGATTTGATCGAAGCGGGCGCAATCTCGTTCGCATTCGCGACGCCCCATCAAGGTGAACCGACGCCATGTCACTGCGGCATTGCCGCCCGCCGAGCAAATATGGAAAAACAGAATTGCAATATAGTGTAGTACGTTTAGGTTTGTGTCATGAGTGAATCAACCACCACAAGTATCCGGTTGAGTCGGCGAATGCGGGAGCACCTTGAGCGGCGGGCCCGAGCCACGGGCAAGGGCAAAAACTGGATTATCAATGAGGCGCTGCGGCATTACCTTGCGGTTGATTGCGATCCGGAAACCGTCGCTGAAGCCCGGCGGCAGTCGCTTCTTGCCTCCGCATCCGATGTGCTGGAAGAGGAAGACTGGACCGACGCGGCGGACTTGGAGCAGTGGCGTAACCAGTGAGTGCTCCGCTCAAAATTCACCGCGGAGATATCGTCCTCTGCGTGGTTTCCGGCGACTACGGCAAGCCCCGACCGGCATTGGTGCTGCAGGCGGACATCTACAATGAAACGCATGCCTCGGTCATCGTCCTGCCAATCACCAGTCACATCGTTGCGGCCCCGTTTTTTCGGATCGACATGGAGCCGGATTCAACGAACGGGCTCGACCGTCCCTCTCAAGTCATGATCGACAAGGTTGTTGCCGTAAAACGTGAACGAATCAGGGAAATCATCGGCCGCGCGGCCCCCGCGTTACTTGTGGAGCTGGAGGCAGCCTTTCTGCGGTTTATTGACCTGCCTTTAAGGGAGTCCGGATAGCCGCCATCATTCGCCTTGTCTGGAGCTGACTGGCGTGGAGCAAACCCATGACGAACACTCCGGAATTGCCGGGGACCGTTCTTCACGGAAAGATGCGTGTCATGGGGAAACGCATCGCAGTGGCATTGTTGCTGGCCGGACCGTGGTTTTGGGCTAGTCTCGCCCTTCTGTGCTTTCCGGCCCTGCCCGAACGGGTGGCCCTCGTTTTGGGTTGCGCCGCTCTGGCGGGGTTTCCTGCGGGGGCTTGGTTCACCCGGCTCTCCCCCGCCTGCCTGGCCGCGACGGGCGGATTTGCCGGCGCCGTCGCCCTCGCCTTCCTCGCTCTCACTCCGCAAAACGACCGTGACTGGCGGCCCGAACAGGAACGGCTCGCGCGGGTGGAGGTGGCGGACGACGGGTTTATCGTGGTCCATTTCCGGAATGCGGCGGTCGGCCCCGGCGGCGTTCTTGAACCGGCCTGGGAGGAGGCGCGGTTTTCGCTCGGCGAATTGGAGCGCGTTGACTACGTCCACGCCTTGTTGACATCCGGGGGCGCCGCCGCCCACGGGTTCCTCTCGTTTGGTTTCGCCGACGGACGCCACCTGGCCGTTTCGGTGGAGGCCCGCAGACGCCGCGGCCGGGATTACTCCCCCTTCCGCGGCCTGTTCCGCAACTATGAATTGATCTATGTTTTGGGAGCGGAGCCGGACTTGATCGGCTCCCGCGCCGCCGGAAGACTTCCGGTGTATCTGTATCCCCTCCGGGCCACCCCCGCCCAGGCGCGGGACTTGTTTTTGTCCTTGGCCGACAAAACCAACCAACTTGCCGGGGAGCCGGAATTCTACCACACGGTCACAAACAATTGCGTCACCACCCTCCGCCGCCATGTAGGCGAATCCATTGGGCTGCGCATTCGTCCGAGTTGGCGGATCCTGCTTTCCGGATACGCCGACGAACTTCTCCTCGACCGCAAATGGATCGATCACGAAGGAAGTTTGGCATCGGCCCGGGAACGCTTTCAGGTCAACGAACGCGCCGCCGCCGCCAGCCTGGAAGGAGCGGAGTGGTCCGCCCGAATCCGCGCGGAGCCGGAAGGGCCGGGAAGGTGAGAACGCTCCAACCTTCCAAGTTCACGGGTTTCCGGAGGAGTCCGGATCAAACGAAACATTGCCGCTGGCGATGAGGCGGCGGGCATCCGGCGAGGGCGGCTCGCAGCCGGGGGTGGAATCGCCTTGGGCAAAAAAACTCTCCGGCAGCGGATTATTCCCGAAATCAGTGCCGAGCCGGTTGTCGCGGAAAACATTGTTCCACGACGGACATTCCGGGGTGGTTTTGGTGCAATCATCGCGCGCACTCTGGTCGCAATACCACTCGCTGTAGCCGGCGGTGGTCCCGGCACGGATGAAGATGTTTTCGGTAATGACATTCCCGTTGGAGAAATCGCGCACGCGGACCGGATCGCCGGAATGGTTGATGAAGACGTTGCGGTGAACCTCGTTGCGGTCGGCGTGGTGCGCCAGGTAAAGGGCGTGGATCAAGCCGCCGCGCTGAACGTTGATAATGTCCTCGAAGTGATTGTCCTCGATGATGTTTTCACGGGAGTTGACCAAGCGGATCACGGCGGTGGAGTGGCGGACCTCCGGATTGAACACGTTGCCGATCCGTAGAAACACGCAATGGCGGACGATGTTGCCGCCGTTGTATCCGGTATCCGGACGCATCCGGTTTCCGTTGAAAGAGAGGGCGGTTTGATAATTCTCAAAACGGAGGTGCTCGAAAGTCAGATTGGACAGCTCGCCCCGGGCGTGCCGCAGGGTCAACCAGGTGCCCCCCGGGCAATCCCCTTCCCCCCGGCAGCCGTCAAAGGTGACCGGGCCCGCCTCCGGGTCGGCGGGGCGGAAGGTGATGCGGTGATCCGGACTGGAATGGGACCAATCGACACGGAGCCCCCGGTAGGTGCCCGGCGCGAAAAGAATCTTCACGTCCCGGTTCGGGGTTTCCGCTTCCAAAATGGCGTGCGCCCGCTCCAGCGTGGCCAGCGGCCGGTCGGGAGCCCGGCCGTCGTTGTCATCGCTGCCGTCCGGCGAGAGATGAAGGGCAAACGGAGCCTCCGTCCCGCCGTCCGCCCGGTCGCCGGAATCGGCGGCGCAAGCC
>PXDN01000332.1 GCA_003566375.1 Opitutia bacterium | reverse complement strand
GGGCTGGGAATTGAAGGCTTGAGCCGAATGGCGTGACGAACGATTTCCGGGAAACGGGAGCGCGCGCCGCCGCGTCCTCCTTGCGTGTCACTTGTTGACCGGTTCAGCGCGGTTCAACGAATTCGAGGGAGTAGGTGAGGCGGCGTTGGCCTTCCAATCGCAAGACGGTGACCCGCTTGAGGCCGACCCCGCGGTCGGTGGATTCCAGGGAATAACCAGTGTGCCCTTCCGGCCGGATGAGCAAATCCCGCACCCCATAGGGAACGCGCAGCGTGTCGCCATCTTCCCGGATCCCGTGGGAAGCATCCGTCAGCAGGGGAATTTGTTCGGTGAAGTCTCCGCCGGGGTTGACCACGACCAGAACGCGGTTGTCGTCGAAGCGGAGAAATTTTTCATTGCGCCCGGCCACCCGGTAGTGGATTTCCAAAACACCCTCACTCAGGTCCCGGTTTCCAGGCAGGGGATGGAATTCCTCTCCGTTGAGAAAATAACGAACCGTCAGAGCCTGGTTTTCGAAAACCCGGTCTTCGTTGTCCACCACCACCCCCCAGGCCGCTTCCGGCATGCGGGTTTGGGATTGAAGAACCGCTCCGGCTTCGGGATGCCAGAGCAGGCCGAGGCCAAAAGTTTGCACCGCGCTCATTTGTTCTCCGGCATTGAAGACCGCGTAGTAACCGGGGCGGCGGATGAATGTCGCCTCCAAGCGGCGGCGTCCGTCCACCCGTTGGTGGGTGAAGCGGGTGTCGGCCAGGTAGGGCAGCCGTTGGCGCGCCGCCTCCCGTTCCGTATCGGTGGGGTGCCATTGAAAATGATCGCGGTGCAGAAACGCGTAGGGGCTGAAACTGGAAAAGGCGGTGCCGAGCGGATCCACCCGGGGCCAGTTGGCGGCGATCCGCGCGCGGTTGCGTTCATCCTCTTCGCGGACCTCATCGACGGTGGAAACAAACGGCCGCAGTCCCGGAACGTATCGGGCAAAAGGAGCATTGATGCGGTCAAACCCCGACCGGTCTTGCCGGGCTTCGATGGCCCGGTTGAGGTAAAAGTGGGAGAAATCGGGGCTTGGAACGGAATTGTAGGCGAGCCATTCCGCCCAGAGCGCGGTTTCTTTTTTCAGCCAAGCCACCTCCATGCCCGCCAGTTTGGCGTAGTGCCAGGCCGCGTGAACATTGCTGTGGTGGGTGCCGAGACTGTAGCCGAAATCAACCGAGTGGTTTTCGTAAGGGAACCCGGCCGGACTTTGGAAGCGGTCCACATGCGAACGCAGAAATTCTTCCAGCAAGCTTCGGATTTCGTCATCCTTTGTTAAATACAAATAGGCGTAAGCGCCGCCGAAAATATTGCCGAATTGATTGCTGAACTGCCGCCCCTGGACAAAGGCAAGATCGGAGGTCAGCACATGGCGGAGAGCCCGGCGCTGGGCTTCGAGAAGGTCTTGGTGAAGGGTGGCGTCGATGAGCGGACCGTCGCTCAGCAAGACCAGGGCTTCCCCCATGAATTTGGTGAAAAACATGGAGTTGGCCAACCGAAAGCCGACGTGTTGGTCGGGGTTTCGCGGTTTCATCAATCCGCTCTCCCCGAGTTGGGCCAGGTAAAAAGACAGCGCCAGTTCCAATCGTTGGCGAAGAGCGCGGTCTCCGTGGTGGGGATTCCACGGCTTGTCGCGGGTGTAAAAATAAACCAGGGACAAAACGTTCTCCATCACGCGGGCGTCCCGTTCCCGGAATTCAGCCGCCCCGCGCCAGGCCCGGCGGTTTATCCAGCCGCGTTCGTCCCCTTCGGTGATGACGCTGTTGGCGATTTCCGCCAAATGCGCGAGGTAATATGGCAGTGGTCTGGTCATCCAACCCGGCCTTAAATCGTCATCGGAAAAGAGATCCGGCGACAAGTTGCTGAGATCCGCCGGTTCCACTTTTGGGTAATCCTCGCGGGACTGTTCGGCCGGGGTGTTTTCCCCGCCGGGTGTTGGCTGGGCGGCAACGGCATTGCCAAGCGAACCCGCCAGGGAGAGGGCGGTTGCCGCCATCGTGAGCATGAAGGGATTGGCCATGGGTAATCGGCGGGTTTGAGTTTTTTTGGAAACGGGTTGGCGCGGCGGCGGGTTGGCCGATTCTGAAAAAAAGCGCCTGCTTCAAGGTTGAAACCGGCGCTCGGCGAATCAAACGTCCAACAGAAGGCGGGACGGATCCTCTATGGCCTGTTTGACCTTGACCAGAAACGTCACCGCCTGGCTGCCGTCCACGACACGGTGGTCGTAGGAGAGTGCCAAATACATCATCGGCCGGATGACGACCTCCCCCTTCACCGCGACCGGCCGTTCCTGGATGGCGTGCATGCCGAGGATGCCGCTTTGCGGGGGATTGAGGATGGGTGTGGAAAGAAGGGATCCGAAGATGCCACCGTTGGTGATCGAAAAAACCCCGCCTTCCAAATCCTGAATGGCCATTTTCCCCTCGCGGGCTTTTTTCGCGAAGCCGGCGATCTCTTTCTCCAACGCGGCCAGTCCGAGTTTATCGCAGTCGCGGACCACCGGCACCATCAACCCCTTTTCCGTGGAGACGGCCACGCCGATGTCGTAAAAATGGTTTTGCACCAACGTGTCGCCCTCAATGCGCGCGTTGACTTGCGGAACCTCCCGCAAAGCGTGGACCACCGCTTTGATGAAAAACGACATGAAACCGAGTTTGATGCCGTGTTTTTTCACGAAATCATCCTGGTGGCGGGCGCGCAAATCCTTGACCGCCGACACGTCGCACTCGTTGAAAGTGGAGAGGATGGCGGCCTCGTGCTGGGCGGACACCAGGCGCTGGGCAATCCGTTGCCGCAGGGGAGTCATTTTGCGGCGGGTCACGCGGGACGCCTCATCGGAATCACGGTTGGCGGGTGGTTTGTCGTCGGAACGCGGACGTTCTTCCGTTTTCGCGGAAGCAGGTTTTTGTTCGGCCTCCTTGGCGGCGGCCAGCATGTCGCCCTTGGTCACCCGGCCTCCTTTGCCGGAGCCCTCCACTTCGGCCGGATCGATTCCGGTCTCGGCGGAAAGCCGGCGGACGGCGGGGGAGACGGCGTCCTTGGGCGCGTCTTTTCCTGCTTGACCGTTTTCCTTCCCGGAGGGTTTTTCACCTTCGGAAGGGCTTTCGCTTTTGTCCGGCTTGGAATCCTGATCGGCGGATTTTTTGCCGTCGGCGGATTCGTCGATCTCGGCGACCACCTGGCCGATGGAAACCTCGTCACCCTCTTTGGCTTTGAGGGAAACGCAACCGGATGCCGGAGAGGGGACTTCGCTGGTGATTTTGTCGGTCTCCAGTTCAAGCAGAACCTGGTCGCGTTCGACGCTGTCGCCGTCTTTGACACGCCAGGCGGCGATAATGCCGCTGGTGATGGATTCGCCCATGGGCGGGACTTTTACTTCTTTGGCCATGATGTGGAAATAGGTCTGGGGAATCACCCGGCGTGGGCCGATTCCAGAAATTGGTTGAGTTCAATTTTGTGCAGGGCGAGGGAGCCGACCGCCGGGCTGGCGGCGTCGTCGCGTCCGGCGTAGCGCGGTTTCCGTCCCGCGATTTCCTCCAGCAGCGGCGCGATGAAGGTCCACGCGCCCATGTTTTGCGGCTCCTCCTGGCACCAGACCAGGTCTTTCACCTGGCCGGCTTTTTTTAGGATTTCC
>PXDN01000092.1 GCA_003566375.1 Opitutia bacterium | reverse complement strand
GGGGCCATTTATGTATATTCCAAGTAGAATCGTGATTTTGCATAAACCCACTTCCGGAACACGGCTCACGCCAGCCCTGCCGGTGCCGGTGGAAATCGGGACGGACGCTCTTGTTTACTCCCGGCGAGGGTGGCCGATCTCCGCGACGGGCGAAAACGCGCGGCCGCCGTCACTTCCTTGGGCGTTCAAGTTGATTTTGACCGGTTCGCTCATCTCACCGCACCACCCTGACCCGCGGGAATCGTTTCCCCCGGTCGTCGATCGGCTCTTCATCGAAGAAGGTGACCGTTTCCGTCCGGCCGTTTCCATCGTCGAAAAGGTTTCTGTTTATTGGAATTTCCGCATCCAGTTGCCGAGGGCGACGGAGAACAGGAGGAGACCGCCGATGACCACGAGTTGGCTTTGCGGGGAAATGTCGGCCACCCCCATGCCCTCGCGCAAAAATCCGATCACAAAGAGCGCCAGAACCACGCCGATGATCCGGCCGCGTCCGCCGAAGATGTGAACCCCTCCCAAGACCACCGCCGTGATGACCGCCAGTTCGTTGCCCATGGCGAAATCATAGCGGGCGACCCCGAGGCGCGAAATCATCAACAGCCCCCCGATTCCCATGGCCAGTCCGGAAAGAATGAATACGATCAACTTCACCCGGTCCACCGGCATGCCGGAGTAGCGGGCGGCGGCCTCGTTGGTGCCGATGGCGAAGACGTGGCGGCCAAAGACGGTTTTGTGCAGGAGCAGCCCGACGGCAACCGCGAGAATACCGAACAGAATCAACGGCAGGGGAATGATTCCTCCCACGGTGATGGCGTCCATGCCGAGAAACCACGACGGAAACCCGGAAACGGAATGGTCGCCCATGAGGATTTGGGCGATTCCCCGGTAGAGCGCGAGGGTGCCGAGGGTGACGGTGAGCGAGGGCAGTTTGAGGCGGGTGACGAGAAGGCCGTTGAAGAGCCCCAGCAAACACCCGGTCAGGAGGGCGGCCGGGATGACGAGAATCATCGGCACGCCCAGGTTGACGTGCAGGATCGCGGCGATGGCGGCCACGAGGGCGAGCCCGGAGGCGACGGAGAGATCGATGTTTCCGGTGATGATGACCAGCGTCATCGCCAGGGCGAGGATGCCGATCTCCATGTAAAGGGAGGTCGAATCAAAAAGATAGGGCAGGTCCAGAAAGTAAGGACTGAGGTTGGCGCTGATGACAAAGGCGAGGATCAGAATCAAAAAGGTGACCGCCTCCGGATACCTCGCCAACAGGCGGCCGGCATGGCGGACGGAAACCGGGCTGTCAGGCGTTTTCGTGGTCATCATCTTTGCGAAGGATAAAGGTTCACAGCATGTCGCTCCCGTCTTTGGTTTTACCGAGGCGCCGCTGAATTAGGGTGTCGAAGGTGACCGCCAGCAGAATCGCCAGGCCGTAGATCGCCAATTGCCAAAAGGCGGAAATGCCCAGCACGGCCAGGCCGACGTAAATCACGCCGAGCAGGAGGCAACCGGTCAGGGTGCCGGCCACCGTGCCGGAGCCGCCGAAAACATTGGTCCCGCCGATGATGACGGCGGAGATGACCACGAGTTCGAAACCCACGCCCGTGTCGCTCGGGTTCACGTAGCCGAACCGCGAGGCGAACATCAGGCCGGCGATCCCGGCCAGCGCTCCGCAAACCGTGAACACGAGGAAGGTGTTTTTCCGAACCGCGATCCCCCGGAGCGCGGCCGCCCCGGGATTGCTGCCGATGGCGTATATTTCCCGTCCGGTTTGCACGAAGCGGAGAAACAGAAACGTGGCCAGGGCGACCCCGGCGGCGAAAATGACCAGCCAGGGAATGCCGAAAGGGGAGGTTTGCGAGAGCTGGATCAACCCGGTTGGAATGTGGTTGGGATCGACCTGCCGCCCCCCGCTGATCAGAAACACCAGCCCCCGGTAGATGCTGAGGGTGCCGAGCGTCGCGATGATCGCCGGAATGTTGAGCCAGGCGACGAGGAGCCCGTTGAAAGCCCCGAGCCCCGCCCCGATCAGCGTGGCCACCAGCGCGGCCGCCCACAGCGGTAGGTCGGGATACTGGATAAACAGGTTCCCCACCACGATGGCGCTGAACCCCAGGGTGGAGCCGACCGAGAGATCGATGTTGCGGCTGACAATAACCATCATCTGCCCCATCGCCACAACCACGATGAGCGGGATGTAACGCAGGATGTTGCGCAGGTTTTCCCACTCGATGAACCGCGGCTCGACCAGGGCCGCCACTCCTATCAACACGAGGGTGAAGGCGACGATGCCGAGTTCGCGGAACCGCAGCAGCTTTTCCGCCATCGGGCGGTCGACGGGTGGTCGGGCAACGGCGGGCGGGGTGGTCACCTGGCGGCCTCCTTGTGGCCGGTGGCGGCCGCCATGATGATTTCGGGGGTGGCTTCCGCGCGGGAGAAACGGCCGGTGACGCGGCCTTCGCACAGGACGATGATACGGTCGCTCATGCCGAGAATTTCCGGCAGGTCCGAGGAAATGAGCAGGATGCCTTTTCCCTGCTTGCTCAATTCATTCATGAGATGGTGCACCTCCTGTTTCGCCCCGATGTCGATGCCGCGGGTCGGCTCGTCGAGAATGAGCAAAGTGGGATCGGTTTGAAGCCATTTGGCCAGCACCACCTTTTGTTGATTGCCGCCGGAAAGCTCCCTCGTCTCCTGCCGGGCATCGCGCGACACGATCTTTAATTGGGTTCGGAAGGTCTCGGCGGCGGCGGTTTCCCGTTTCGGCTGTATCCAGGAATTGGGGAACAGTTGGCCGAGGGAAGCGGCGCTGATGTTTTGGGCAATCGAAAACGGCGGCAACAGCCCGTGTTGTTGCCGGTCCTCCGGGACCAGGGCGATCCCGAGGCGGATGGCGTCGGCGGGCGACCGGATGGTCACCGCCCGCCCCTCCACGACGATTTCGCCTCCGGTGGCCGGGGCGATCCCGAACAGCGCGCGGGCCACATCGGTGCGGCCCGCGCCGACCAACCCGGCCATGCCGACGATTTCACCGGCCCGGACCTCCAGATCGATGCCTTGAAAACGATCGCGCCGCGCGAGTTGGCGGACTTCGAGGAGCGGTTTGCCCGGCTTGACCGCGCTTTTTTCATAAAAGGAGGAAAGGGGGCGCCCCACCATCAGGCGAATCACCTCGTCGACACGGGTTTCGGACCGTTCGCGCGTGGCCACGTGCCGACCGTCCCTCAGCACCGTGATCCGGTCGGAAATCTCAAAAACCTCCTCCAGGCGGTGGCTGATGAAAACGATGGCGGTCCCCTGGTCGCGCAGGCGGCGGACAATGGCGAACAATTGCCTCACCTCGTCCGGCGTCAACGAGGCGGTCGGCTCATCCATCAGCAGAACCTCCGCTTTCTGGGACAACGCGCCGGCCATTTCCACCATTTGCTGATCGGCGATGGAAAGGCCGAACACCTTGGCGCGCGGGTCGAGTTTGACCCCCAAAGAATCAAGCAAGGCGCGGGCTTCCGCGTAACGGCGGCGCCAGTTGATCAAACTGAAAAACGAAGCGTTTCGGTCGTGGCCGAGGAAGATGTTCTCCGCGACATCGAGGTCGGGAAACGTCAGGGGTTCCTGGTGGATCAAAGCGATGCCGTGGCGTTGCGCGGCGCGGGGATCGGGAATGGCGACCGGAGTTTCGCCGAGAAGGATTTCGCCCTCGTCCGCCCGGTGGATGCCGCCGAGTATTTTGAGCAACGTCGATTTTCCCGCGCCGTTTTCCCCCATGAGGGAGTGGACCTCTCCCCGGCGGAGGTCGAAGCCCACATCCCGAAGGACGGTGACGGGACCAAACGCCTTGGTGATCCCGCGGGCCGTCAGCAAAGGAACTCTTTGAGGGGCTTTCATGATTTCTTTGAAAGGAAAAAGCTTCGGACGGGCGAGAGGATTTTTCAGGGAGTCCACCGTAGGGGCAAGACCTTTGGTCTGCCGTCCCGAACTGCCGACTAAAAGTCTGGCAGCTACGACTTGCCAACCGAGAGCACACGGCTGTTCCACCGTAGCGGCAAGACCTTTGGTCTGCCGTCCTGAACTGCCCAACTGCCGACTAAGACACCCGACTGCCGACCAGAGGTCTGGCAGCTACGGTCTGCCGTCCCGAAACGCCGCTCACGCTCCTCCGGTATCGCCACCGGTGCCCTAAATGATTTAGACAAATGGGTGACATGCAAAACTCCGCTCCCGTTGACACCTCCGTCCCCGTTCGCATCGGCCTGTTCGGCATCGGACTTGACGCCTATTGGCCCCAGTTTCCCGGGTTGAAAGAACGTCTCGAAGGGTATCTGCGGGTGACCCGCGGAAAACTGGAGCGACCCGGGATCGAGGTGGTCGATCTCGGACTCATCGACACGCCGGAAAAAGCCTTGTGGGCGGGTCATGATTTTCGCCGCGGGGACGTGGATCTGATTTTCCTGCACGTCACCACCTACGCTCTTTCCTCGACCGTGCTGCCGGTGGTCCGCCGGGCGAAGGTGCCCGTGATCGTCCTGAATCTTTCACCCCAAGCCGCCATCGACTACACCGCGTTCAACAACTTGGGCGACCGGACCGCGATGACCGGAGAGTGGCTGGCCAATTGCTGCGCCTGCCCGGTGCCGGAGATCGCCAATGTCTTTCAGCGCGCCCGCATTCCTTTTTTCCAAGTCACCGGCCGACTCCACGGCGACCCCGAAAGCGACCGGGAAATCGATGGGTGGATCGACGCCGCCCGCGTCGCCCACGTCATGGCCCACAACCGCCTCGGCCTGATGGGCCATTACTATAACGGCATGCTCGACATCAGTTCCGACACCACGCTTCAGTGCGCCACCTTCGGCGGACACATGGAAATCGTCGAGGTGGACGAACTCGCCGCCCTCCGCCGCGGGGTGAAGGAAGCGGAGATTGCGAACCGGGTCGTGCTCTTCCGGGAACAATTTGAAGTCCAGCCGGATTGCCCCGAAGAGGAACTCCGCCGCGCCGCCCGCACCTCCGTGGCTCTGGACCGCCTGGTGGCCGAACACGACCTCGGTTCGCTCGCCTATTATTATATGGGGACCGGCAATCCGGAAAACGAGGACGCCATCAGTTCGATCATTCTTGGCACCTCCCTGCTGACCGCCCGCGGAATTCCCGTGGCCGGCGAATTCGAGATCAAAAACGCGCAGGCGATGAAAATCATGGATGCCTTCGGAGCGGGCGGTTCGTTCACGGAATACTACGCCCTCGATTGGGAAGCCGACGTGGTGTTGATGGGCCACGACGGCCCCGGCCACCTCGCCATTGCCGAAGGGAAGACCAAGGTCCGGCCCCTGGAGGTTTATCACGGAAAAGTCGGGCGCGGCCTCTCGGTCGAAATGTCCGTCAAACACGGACCGGTGACCCTGCTCTCGGTGGCCGAGACCCGCGATGGGGGATTGAAGTTCGTGGTCGCCGAAGGCGCCTCCGTGCCCGGGCCGATTCTGGAAATCGGCAACACCAACAGCCGCTACCAATTCAGCATCGGCGCGCGCCGTTTCGTCGAGGATTGGAATAGCCAGGGGCCCGCCCACCACTGCGCGGTCGGCGTCGGCCACCTTGCCGATAAAATCGCTAAACTGTCCCGCCTGCTCGGGATCGAGACCGCGCGGATTTGCTGATCCCCGCCATGCGCCTGCTGTGGTGATCTGCGTAAAGACTTGGAATCGGCGGGATTGTTCGTCACCAGTCGATCGAGGCCGTGAACCAAAAGGGTGGCTGCGATGTTTGCAGCGGCCGAGGGCTTCGGCCATTTGAACCGCGGCAACTAAAGGACCTTTTCCCCCCGCCCCTGGATGGAGGCCTCACCCTTCTTGGGACGTTTCGTTTGTATTCAGGCTGAGATTTTCTTCTCCAGGGAATACCGTTGGTACAACTCCGGAGGCGCGTCGCTTTCGATCATGAGGCGCGTCATCAGTTTGAGCATTCGCCGTTCCACCTCCGGGTCCGTGATCGGCCGCTGCTGCCGCGGGTCTTCCGCAAGGTCGAACAACAAGGTCTCGAGGGGAGCGAGTGGTTCTCCGCCGGGAAGGCGGCCGCGCGCGGGAATCTTCAACAGGGGGCACCCCTTCGTGAACGGGAAGGGAGGTGCCAGTTCCGCCTGCTGAAGTTTCTCCCGCTCGATGAAATTCCGCATCCGGGTCGGCATGACGGTGTAGTCGTAGGCCCGAACGTCCTCATCGGGTGCCCGCATGTAAACGTAGCGGCCGTCGGTGCAGTTGATATGAGCGGCGTGCATGCCGAAGAGGGCGGCCTCGCGAAAAGCGGCGCCTTCAACGAGGGCGTTGGCGAGTGAACGCCCCTGGGTGTCGTCCGGGATGGGCCGGCCGAAAAATTCCAAAAAGGTCGGCGCCACATCGATCATCTGGACGAGCGCGTCGCATCGCTCGTTGCACCGGCCGCTTCGGGGGTCCCACAGGAACATCGGAGAATGGGCGACCTCTTCATAAAAGGGCATCACGCACTTCGCCCACCAGTTGTGTTCGCCCAACAGGAAACCGTGGTCGGTGTTCACCAGTAACAGGGTGTCCTTCCAAAGACCGTGTTCGTCGAGAAAATCGAGCACCTTCCCGAGGCTTTCATCGCACATGCTTACCAGGGCCGCGTAGGCGCGCCTGCATTCTTCGATGGCTTCCGGGCTCTCCCGCACCTTTCGATATTCCGGCCAATCCCAGGCGGGCGTGTCACCGTCACATGGGTACAGGTCGCGAAAGCGCCGGTGGGAAAAGAACGGCTCGTGCGGGTCAAAGGTTTCGATTTGCAAGAGCCAGTTATCCTTCCGCCAATTCGTCTCCAGAAACTCGAGTCCCCGTTGAAAGGTAACCTCCTGCGGGTGGGAGCCCGGCTTTTGCGCCTGCTTCCGGTTGATGGCATCCTGACGATGGAGGCGCGCGATTGGCGAAAGGTTGGAGGCGTCGCCTACCTCGGCCTTCCAGCGGTCGCCCTCCTGACCGCGCACAAATTCATAGGTGCTGTAGCGGTTGTGGTAGGTGGCGCCTCCGTCTTCCCAGTAATGCTGGTGATCGGTCACGAGGTGGGCATGGACGCCGCTTTCTTTGAGGATCTGCGGCATGGAGTCGTCAAACGGCTCCAGCGGTCCCCAGCTCCGATGCAGGAAGTTGTAGCGCCCGGTGTGCAGTTCCCGGCGGGCCGGCACGCACGGCATGCTGCCCACGTGGCACCGGTCAAAAGTGACCGAACGGTCCGCCAATCGCTGAAAGTTCGGAGCATGCACCCAGTCGCAGCCGTAAGGCGGCAGGTAGTGCCGGTTGAGTGAGTCAAAGAGGAGGTGGATGATTTTCATGAGAGTGGTCAGTCAGCCACGATTTCAGGGTGAGGGTTCGTCGTTTACTCCAGGCCCCGTTCGTAAAGGTCTTCCTCGTCCCAGCCGAAGTAGTGGCCGATTTCGTGCAGCAGGGTGATGGCGACCTCTTCCCGGAAAATGTCCTCATCGCGTTCGGCAAACGCCCAGATGTTTTCCAAAAACAGGAGAATCTGGCCCGGCAGCGGGTCGGTGGTCTCTCCGGCGGTGTCGAACGATTCGCCGACAAAGAGGCCGAGGATGTCCGGTTCGAGACCGTCTTCCTCCATCTCCGGCGAGGGCCGCGGTTCCAGGCTGACCGGCAGGTGGGCGGCTTCCTCCCGCAGCCCGGGCGGGAGGCGTTCCAGCGTGCTTTCCACCACTTCGGCGGCGATGGCGGATAAACCGGCGAAATCGATGCTCATGCACCGGGTTTGGCGGGAAACGGCGCGCGGGGCAATCTTCTTGCCGGGTCATCTTCCCCGGCTCAAGGTTGCGGGCTGAGTCATGCGTTGCACGGAATGGGTTCATCTCTTGGTCGAACGGGCGGTCGCGGAGGGCGGAGGTCCGGTGATCGACGCCACCGCCGGCAATGGCCACGACACGCTCTTTCTGGCCCGCGCGTCGGGCGCCGGCGGGCGGGTGCACGCCTTCGACGTCCAAGCCGGGGCACTGGAAGAGACGGCCCGGCGCCTGCGGGAGCACGGGCTCGACGGGCGCGTTTGCCTGCACCATCAACCGCACGAGAGGATGGGGGAAACCCTGCCGCCGGATATCCGCGGCCGGGTGGCCGCCGTTTTGTTCAACCTCGGTTACCTGCCCGGCTCCAACAAGCGGGTCATCACCCGGTCCGAAACCACGCTGGCGGCTTTGGGAGAGGCGCTCGATTGGGTGCGGCCCGGCGGGGTGGTGACGGTGGTGGCGTATCCCGGCCACGACGGAGGCGCGGAGGAGGCCGCCGCCGTGCGGGGGTGGGCGGCCGGGTTGGAGGCGCGCCGTTTCGACACCTTGGAGTTCCGTTCCCTGAACCGGGGAGGGGTTGCGCCGTTCGGCATCGCGGTTTGGAAGCGGCCTTCGCCCGCGGCGTGAGCCATTCCCGACCGGGCGGCCAACGTTTTTTTCTCGCTAGAAGACCGTCCGGAGGCGAAAACTGCCGTCATGAAAATCCTTGCTTGTTTAACCACCGCCTTATCCGTTTTTCTGGTCGCCACCTTGGCGGCAGCTTCCCCGCCCGATGGGTTCCGCTCCCTGTTTAATGGCGAGGACCTGACCCATTGGCGAATTCCGGAGGGAGACAACGGCCACTGGCGGGTGGTGGACGGGGTGATCGACTACGATGCCCGCAGCCAGGCTCCGGGTGATAAAAACCTGTGGTCGGAGGAGGAGTTCGGCGACTTTGTCCTGCGGCTGGAATGGCGCATGACGGAAACGCCGTTCGTGAACAACAACGTCTATTTGATCAAACCCGACGGCACGCCCAAACTCGATGCCGACGGCAACATCATCCGGGTGCCGCTGCCCGATACCGACTCCGGCATTTACCTGCGGGGGAGTTCCAAGGCCCAGGTGAACATCTGGTGCTGGCCGATCGGTTCGGGCGAGGTTTGGGGCTACCGGACCGACCGCAACATGCCCGCCGAGGTGCGGGCCGCCGTGACCCCCCGCACCGCCGCCGACAACGACATCGGCGAGTGGAACGAATTTGTGATCACCCTGAAAGGGGACCGGCTGACCGTGGTGTTGAATGACATCACGGTGATCGAGGAGGCGAAACTTCCCGGTGTGCCCGACCGGGGGCGCCTCGCCCTTCAACACCACGGACGGCTCAACGACGCCGGCGAGTGGGCTTCCTCGCCCTCCCTGGTGCAGTTCCGCAACATTTCCATTAAGGAATTGTAGGCGTTTTCCAAATACCGGGGGAGAAACCGGCGGTTTCCCCCCCTTTCCCTGGTGTGTTGTTGAGCGGGTGATCATCCGTCTGCTTGGGTGTCACCGGTCAAGCATCCGGCGATCATCCGGCGAAGGCCGGAATGCTACGGGGGCGAGAGCCGGATGCCACGGCGATCATCCGGCAAGGCCGGAATGCTACAAAAGCAAGGCCGGATGCCACGGGAATCATCCGGCAAGGCCGGAATGCTACGGAGGCGAAGGAAGGAATGCTACGGGAGGCGAGGGCCGGATGCCACGGGGGGGCGCGGGATCATCCCAGTTCGCGAAGGAGGGTTTCCTCGGCTTCCTCGAAAGGACAATTGTCGCGGGTGGCGATGACGCAGAGACCGACGGTGGAGGGATACTCCTTGCCGGCTTGCATGCGCGGAGTCACGTATTCAATCGCGCGGTGCAACAGGATGCAGGCTGCCTCGTAGTCGAGTTGGGTGAAATTTTGAATGTAGCGGATTGATCGGTCGATCAGTTTCAAATTGCTCGGCACCACCCAGATCATGACATTGCCCATTACCCGGCCCATGCGGACCATGGTCAGGGTGGAGAGAGCGTTGAGCAGCATCTTGGCGCAGACCCGGACGGGAGCTTCGAGGAGCAGGCCGTTGGCGGGCGCGGTGACGGGAATGACCAGAGCCGGGACGCTCCATTTATGGAGGAAGGCTTCCACCCGCCCGAGCCCCGCTTCCCCGGCGAAAAGGATGACGGCGGTTTCCGCTCCGGATTGGTGGGCGTTTTCCAGTTGGCGGCGGTAGAAACCGTTTTCTTCCGTGAGTTGCGGGATTTCCTCCTCCGTGAGAATGGCGGTGGCGGTGTCGCCTTTCCGGCAGGGGCGGTGGGCGAGGCCGTCCAGCCCGATGCGGAACCTGAGAATTTCCCGGCGGCTGATGGCGCGCATGATGCGCTCCTGGCGCTCGGCGTCCTCTTCGCCGATAAGAGAGCGGATGGTGTCCCCGTCCCATTCGACCGGCTGCAATTCCCGTTTCAACAAATGACCCCAGGCTTCCTCGGTGGATTCCCGGGGTAGAAACAGAAACGACCAGCTTTCCGCCGCCTCGTTGTCGTCGAATTTCTTAAATGCCGGAAGGCAGAAGGTGGGGGAGCGCTCGGTGGTGTCGGTCAACACGTCGATGGCCAGCCGGTCGGAAAAATAGTTGTTGCGGCGGCGGGCCCGGTAAACCGCTTCCTCCCGTTCCACCAGCTTGGCCAGGGCCGCGCGGGTGGCGGGCGAGGCGAGGGTGGCGAGGCGGGCTTCGAGGGCGTCGGCCGTTTGCGCGGGAATGGCCCGCCAGGCGGCTTCGTCAACGGATTCTCCGACCGCTTCGGCGGTCAGGCGGCGCAGGACCATTTCCAAAATCGTGGTCATCACGCAGAGCTGCGCGCTGGTGGCCTGCATCCAGGTCGAGCCGGTGATGGCCATCGGGCCGGTGGTGAGATTGATTTTCTGAATACGGGGTTCTTCAATGACCTCACGGCTCCGTTCCACGGTTTCCCGCAGGATGTCATCGGGATTGTTGTAAACAAAAAACACCTTGGCGCCCGCCTCCAGTCCGGCCCAGGCGGTGCCGATGACAAAGGAGGTTTCCCCGCCTTCGGTGATGGCGAAAACCACGTCGCCGGCGGCCACCCCGAGATCGCTGATCTGCTTGCGGCCGAACTGGGCGTAATCCTCGAAACCCTCCACTGATTTTATCAGGGCGAAATCCCCGCCCGCCATCACGCTGAAGGCCCGCTTTTCAAACACCTTTGCCGCTTCAGGGGAATCCCCGGCCCGCCGTTGCCAAAAATCACGCCACATGGCGGCGAGCTGAATGCTGAGCCGTCCCGTCGCCCCGCAACCGGTGAAGAAAAGCTTTCCGCCATTTCGCAGTGCGTCGGTCACCGCGTCGGCGGTTTCCGCCGCCGCCCCGCTTTCCGCCCACCGGCGGTAGAAGGAAAGGACATCCTTGTCCACATCGAACAGCTGGGCGAGCGCGCCGGGGAGGTCGGTTTTGGCCGTGTCGCTCAAGTCCCGGTCGCGCGGGTGGGGGGACTCGGTCACCAGACGACCCAGTTGAAACTGGTCGGCGATGCGGAGGAACTGACGGGCTTTTTCTTCAGCGGTCGGGTTTTTCATGGTCGGGTGAAAGGATTTGTCTTAGCGAAGCGGTCCCCTTGGTCCGGGACTTTCCGGGGCGGGACGCGTAAGGAAATGAGCAAAGAGAGCCGTCCCGCGCTTGTCCATGCCCAAAAAGCGGTCCGCGGGCGGCGGTTGTGTTAAGCAGCTGCCAGACCTTCCGCCTGTCGGCGTGACATGCTTGGTCGGCAGTCCCGGGCGGCAGACCGAAGGTCTTGCCGCTCCTTTGGCGGGGCGTAAAGTTGCTGCCGGACCTCGTCCCGGCTGAACTCGTTGCAGGCTGGTCGGCAGTCCCGGGCGGCGGTTGCGTTTCTTGCCCTTGCCAAAGCGGGCGGCGGCGGCCATTTCGATTGGTTTATGAAACTGATCGCCTGCGGACCCGCACAAGCCGCCGAGATTCAAGCCATCATCAACCCGGTGATCGCCGATACGACGTCGAGCTACGAGGAGAAGCCGAGAACCCTGGAGGATATCCACGCTTGGCTGGAGGGGAAACGCAGGGACGGGTTTCCGGTGTTGGGTTTGACCGATGACGGCGGGCGGCTGGCCGGATACGGCACCCTCGGGCCGTTCCGGCCCCAGGCGGCCTACCGTCACACGGTGGAGCATTCCCTCTACGTGGCGCCGGCCTTTCGCGGGCGGGGGATCGGGCGGCGGTTGTTGGATTTGCTGATCGGCGAGTCCGCCGCGCGCGGTTGTCATCTGATGATCGGGGTGATTGATTCGGCCAACACCGCCAGCATCCGGCTGCACGAACAAGCCGGCTTCTCGGTGGCCGGGAGGCTGGCGCAGGCCGGCCGAAAATTCGACCGCTGGCTCGACGTGGTGTTTCTGCACAAAGTGTTGTCGCCGGAGGAGTGCCGTCCGGCCTTTCCGGAGGACGGCTCTCCCGTTTGATACGGTTGGTTGCAAGACCTGCCCCGCGGCTCAGATGATCATGCCGGCGGCGACGGTGGCGTTGGTGAATTCGTCCACCAGGATCACGCTTCCGGTTTGCCGGTTGCGGCGGTAACTGTCCGCCAGCAGGGGCTGGGAGACGCGCAACACCAGGCGCCCGACGTCGTTCATGCCGATTTGCCGATCATCCTCCTTTTTGTGCAGCGTGTTGATGTCCACTTTGTAGCGGACCTCCTTGACCACGCACTTGCACTCGCGGGTGGTGTGCCGGACGATGTATTTGCCGCCCGGATTCAGCGGTTTTTCGGAAAACCAGCAGGTCATGATTTCCAGGTCCTGGGTCACGCGGGGCGGATTGTTCGCCTTGACGATCATATCTCCCCGGCTGATGTCGATTTGATCCTCCAGGGTCATGGCCACCGACATCGGCGAGAAGGCTTCTTCGACTTCACCTTCGAAAGTATGAATGGCTTTGATACGGCTGTTGAAGCCGGAGGGGAGCACCACCACCTCGTCGCCCGGCTTGAACACGCCGCCGGAAATTCTCCCGGCGAAGCCGCGGAAATCGTGATGTTCGTCCGTCTGCGGGCGGATGACCCACTGCACGGGAAAACGGGCGTCGATGTGGTTGTAATCGTTGGCGATGTACACCGTTTCCAGATTGTAGAGCACGCTGCCCCCCTTGAACCACGGCATGTTCACCGAAGTGTCCACCACGTTGTCGCCGTGCAGGGCGCTGATCGGGATGAAGCGGATGTCGGGCACCTCCAGGCGTGAGGCGAAATCCTTGAAATCGGCCACGATCTTCTCAAAGACCTCCTGCTTGTAATCGACCAGGTCCATCTTATTGATGCAGACCACCAAGTGCTGGATGCGGAGCAGGGAGGCGATGAAGGCGTGCCGGCAGGTTTGCTCGACCACCCCGTTGCGGGCGTCCACCAAAATGATGGCGAGGTTGGCGGTGGAGGCGCCGGTCACCATGTTGCGGGTGTACTGGGTGTGGCCGGGCGTGTCGGCGATGATGAATTTCCGCTTCGGTGTCGCGAAATAGCGGTAGGCCACGTCGATGGTGATTCCCTGCTCGCGTTCGGCGCGCAGCCCGTCGGTCAGCAGGGCCAGGTTGACGTAGCCGTCACCCCGCTGCTGGCTGCTGCGTTCGACCGCCTCCAATTGGTCTTCAAAAATCGCTTTTGAATCGAACAACAATCGTCCGATCAATGTGCTCTTGCCGTCGTCCACGCTTCCCGCCGTGGTGAAGCGCAACAAATCCATGTCGAGATATTCACTCATTGTGTCATCAGTTTAAAGTGGAAGCGGCTTCCCGCCGCAGGTGTTTTGGGATGGATTCGGCGGAGTGCGCTCCCGTGTTGTTTTTTGCGCGCACTCCTAAAACCACCCTTGAAAAATCCGGGTCCGCCAATTCAAAAATACCCTTGTTTTTTGCGGTCCTCCATGGCGGTTTCCGACCGTTTGTCATCGGCGCGGGTGCCGCGCTCGGTTTGCCGCGCGGCCGCCACTTCGCGGATGATGTCGCTCAAGTCCGCGGCTTCCGACAAAACCGCCCCGGTGCAGGTCATGTCGCCGACCGTGCGGAAACGGACCCGCAGGTTTTCGGGAGTTTCACCCGGTTGCGGCTGCAGGAAATCGGAGGTTGCCAGCCAGGCGCCGTTGCGTTGAAAGACCTCGCGGTCATGGGAAAAATAGATGTTCGGAATGTCGAGGTTTTCCAAGGCGATGTATTGCCAAACATCCATCTCCGTCCAGTTGCTGAGCGGGAAAACCCGGAAATGCTCTCCGTAGCCCTTGCGGCCGTTGAAGAGATTCCAGAGTTCGGGACGCTGGTTTTTCGGATCCCATTGGCCGAACTCGTCGCGGTGGGAAAAAATCCGTTCCTTGGCGCGGGCCTTTTCCTCGTCGCGGCGGGCGCCCCCGAGAGCGGCGTCGAGTTGGAATTCCTCAATGGCGTCGAGCAAGGTCACGGTTTGCAGCATGTTGCGGCTGGCGTTGGGGCCTTTCTCCTCGACCGCGCGGCCTTTGTCGATCGAATCCTGCACCATGCGCACGACCAGGCGGGCACCGATGGATTCGGCCAGCCGGTCGCGGAATTCAATGGTTTCCGGGAAATTGTGTCCGGTGTCCACGTGCAGGAGCGGGAACGGGAGTTTGGCCGGATGAAACGCCTTTTGAGCGAGACGGACCATCACGATGGAATCCTTGCCTCCGGAAAAAAGGAGGGCGGGCCGTTCAAACTGGGCCGCCACTTCCCGCAGGATGTAAACGGACTCGGCTTCGAGTTGTTTCAGGTGACTGAGTTGGTAGTTGCTCATGTGGTGGTTGGCGAGGAGGGGGCCGCCGGTTCCAAGGCCGGCCGGACCCATTCGTAAACGCGTTGCAAAGAAGTTTCCAAGGGCACGCCCTCGGTGCTGACGGTCAAATCGGCGTCGCCCGGCTCGTCGAAGCCGCTGTCGCGTCCGGTAAAGTTGGCCACGCCTCCATCCCGGGCCTTGCGATACAGCCCTTTCACATCGCGGGCGGCGCAGGTTTCGAAAGAGCAGCGGACATGGATGAGGAGCAGGTTTTCTCCCAGAATGGAGCGGGCGATTTGGCGGTGTTCCTCCAGCGGGGTGATGAAGGAGTTGATGCAGATCAGGCCGGCGTCGATGAACAGGCGGCTGACTTCGGCGATGCGGCGGATGTTCTCGGCCCGGTCTTCGTCGGTGAACCCCAAATTGCGGTTGAGGCCGGTCCGCACATTGTCACCGTCGAGCAGACAGGTGGCCCGACCGTCATCCATCAGCTTGCGTTCCAGCGCGTTGGCCAGCGTGCTTTTCCCGGAGCCGGAGAGGCCGAAAAACCAGACCACGCGCGCCCGCTGGCCGAAGCGGGCCTCCTTTTCGGCCCGTCCGGCCACCCGGTCGAAGATCGGATGGATATTACTTGAGTTTGTCACTTCAGATAGTAAAGATTAAACGGGTCCGGTTTGTAAAGCGGGAATTTTGGGAAATTGGCGGCTTTTTTGTCCGGAAGCGGGCCGGTTCACTCTTTACGCACCCGCAACCTGTTTTTCATAGAGGGACCGGTAGAGAAGGTTGCCGGCGTGCAATTCGTCGTGGGTGCCGGAGGCGGTGATGCGGCCGTTTTCAAAGAGGAGAATGCGGTCGGCGTGCTGGATGGTGCTGAACCGGTGGGCGATGATCAACACGGTGCGGCCGCGGGTGAGCTGTTCCATGGCGGCTTGGATTTGGTGTTCGCTCTCGGAGTCGAGGGCGGAGGTGGGCTCGTCCAGCAGGATGACGGGGGCGTCTTTGAGAAAGGCGCGCGCGATGGAGAGCCGCTG
>PXDN01000078.1 GCA_003566375.1 Opitutia bacterium | reverse complement strand
TGCGCGTGGGGAAAGCATGAAAGGTTTCCCGCTTTCCCAAACGGGGGATTAGCTCAGTTGGTTAGAGCGCTTGCTTGACATGCAAGAGGTCGGCAGTTCAAATCTGCCATCTCCCACCATTAAGGTTTTAAAATAAATACCTTGTGTTTTTTGGTTTTTCTTTGCCCCGCGAAATTGGTTCCCAATTTGGCTGATTTCATTCCCGCGACAGGCCAAGCGCGGCCCATGAAGTTGGCAACGACCGGGCCGCCCTTTTCAGGTCTGGGGTTGCTTCCCGTCAGTTGGATGTACGAGGCCGGGCGTCCTGTTCGGCAAAAACGCGGCGCAGCAGTTCGGTGGCGCGGGCGGCGGGATTGGCGCGGATGGTTTGCTCTTCTTCGGCGATCAAGGTGAACAAGCCATCCATGGCTTGCCGGGTCACATAACGGTCGAGATCGGGTTCGATGGACGCGCCGGTGAAGGGGATGGCGTTAAAGGCGCGGGCCAGGTCGCCGTAGTGGCGGGTGGCTCCGGTTCGGTCGAGGGCTTCCCGGATTTTCGGCTGGAACAAGTCGGTTAATTCCGCCTCTGTCGCCCGACGCAGGTATTGGGTGGCGGCATCGGATTCTCCGTGGAGAATGCGCAGGGCGTCCTGAAAGGTGAGTTGGCGGACGGCTTGCGCGAATATCGGCCGGGCTTCGGCGGCCGCCCGCTCAGCCGCCCGGTTGATGGTCAACAGGGCTTGGTCCGCTTGGGAGCCGAGACCCAGTTGACGCAGCGCCTGCTCCACGGCCCGCGCGTCCGGTGGCAACTCGATGCGGATTTCGGGGTTCAGAAAAAAACCGTCCGTTCGGGAAGCCATGTCCGCCCCGTTATTCACGCCGACGGCCAACGCTTCCCGGAGTGCCTCCGCGACCTGCCGCGAATCTGGAGAGCCAGTCTCAATCCCGGACATTAACCGGTTGAAATCGGCGGTGGAGCAGCCCGCCGTGAACAGGGTGGTGAGAAGAATAATCAGGGCGGGTGTTTTCATGGTACCAATTAAATTCTGAATGTCGGCCCGTGCGGGCGGACGAAGAAACCGTCGTCCGCGGGTGAATACAACATTACTTTATTAAAAGGAGTGAACTTTGGCGAACACGAACGCAATTTTTCCACACTGTTTCAGGCCGCCGGGTTGATTGACAATAAAGGGTGAAACGGGGTGAATGGCCCCGTGGCTAAAAAAACAGGACTGAACGCGGGGCATCCCCCGAACGCCGATTTGATTGCCGCCGCCCGCGCGTTGCGGGAGGAGGCGGGGCGGCTCTCGTTTCGACCGCCGGTCGATTGCGTTTACAATCCGCTCGATCATGCATGGAAATCCCACTTGGCGTATGTGGAGCGGTTTGGCGGCGCGCCCAAGAAAATCATCTTTCTCGGCATGAATCCCGGGCCGTGGGGAATGGTGCAGACGGGTATTCCGTTTGGCGACATCGGCCGGGTGAGGGATTTTTTGGGGATCGAAACCGGGGTGGAACGTCCGGAAAAAGAACACACGGCCCGGCCGGTGCTCGGGTTCGCCTGTCCGCGCTCGGAAGTCAGCGGAAAGCGGTTCTGGGGATTGATGAAAGATCGGTTCGCCACCGCCGACGCCTTTTTCGCCGAGCATTTCGTGGTCAATTATTGCCCGCTTGCCTTCATGGAGGAGAGCGGCCGCAACCGGACGCCCGACAAGCTCCCGGCGACGGAAACCGAGCCATTGTTCGCCGCCTGCGACCGGCATTTGCGGCGGGTGGTGGAGTTGCTGCAACCGGCTTGGCTGGTCGGAGTGGGCGGGTTTGCCGAGCAGCGCGCGCGGGCGGCCCTGACGGGCCTGCCGGTTGAGTTCGGGCGCGTTCCGCATCCCAGTCCGGCCAATCCCGCCGCCAACCGTGATTGGAACGGCGCGGCCACGGAGGCCATGCGGGCGCTGGGATTGTGGGATTGAAGGCGATCTCCAAGGTTGGGGCGTCGCTTTTGGTTTGCCCCTTGCACTTCTTTGCCGTGTCTTTCCCTCATTGTGACGAAACCAATTCTTTCCCGCCGCACTTTTCTAAAAAACAGCGCCATTGCCGGGGTCGGTCTTGGCATGGTCGGACCCTCTTTCGCGGTCCGCGGCGAGGCGGCCGATTCGCCCGCCAACCGGTTGCGGGTGGCCGTGGTAGGGGTCAACGGGCGCGGTCGCCGGTTGACAGATGTGTTTTCCCGGCTTCCCGGTTGCGAGGTCGGGTGGGTTTGCGATGTCGATTCCCGTTTGCTGGATCGGGCGGCGGCGGTGGCCGAGGGTGCCCAGGGGAAAAAACCGGAAACGGAGACCGATTTCCGCCGGTTGCTCGACAATCCCGCGGTGGATGCCGTGGTGGTGGTGACCCCCGACCATTGGCACGCCCACATGGGCGTGTGGGCCTGCCAGGCGGGCAAGCACGTTTATGTGGAGAAACCGTGCAGCCATTCCCCGCGCGAAGGCGAAATTCTGGTGGAGGCGGCCCGCAAGCACAAGCGGGTGGTGCAGATGGGCAACCAACGCCGCTCATGGCCAATGCTGCAGGAGGCGGTGGAGTTGATTCGCAACGGCGAAATCGGCGAAGTCCATCACGCGCGCTCATGGTATGCCAACGCCCGCGCTCCCATCGGGCGCGGCCGGGTCACCGATGCGCCGGACGGGTTGGATTTTGACCTTTGGCAGGGACCTGCGCCCCGCCGCCCTTTTCAGGACAACCTGATTCATTACAACTGGCACTGGTTTTGGCACTGGGGTACCGGGGAGGCCGGCAACAACGCCATACACGGCATCGACGTGGCCATCTGGGGGCTGGGGCTGGATGGAAAACATCCCACCCGCGTCACCTCCACCGGCGGCCGCTATTATCACGATGACGATTGGGAGACCCCCGACACCCAGATGCTCGGCTATGAGTACGGTGACGGCAAAAAGATCACCTGGGAGGGTTTCAGCTGCAACCGCCTCGGCGCCATGGGAAGCGGCTTCGGGGTGACTTTCCACGGTTCGGAGGGCTCGATTATGATCGAGGCCGGCAACGTTTACCGGGTTTATGACGGGAACGGCCGGGAACTGCGCCGGGTGACCCCGGAATCTGATCCCGCCGACCAGCTGGCCGGTGCCCGGTATTCGCGGGACGCCGGGCACGCGCATGATTTTCTGGAGTGCGTGCGCAACGGCGGCGTGCCCGCCTCCGACATTGGGCAGGGCCACATCAGCACGACCGCCCAGCATCTCGGCAACATAGCCCAGCGGGTCGGGCGGACGCTCGAGTGCGATCCCGCCAACGGCCACATTCTCAATGATCCGGAAGCGGCCGGGTATTGGTCGAGAGAATACGAGCCGGGCTGGGAATTGAAGGCTTGAGCCGAATGGCGTGACGAACGATTTCCGGGAAACGGGAGCGCGCGCCGCCGCGTCCTCCTTGCGTGTCACTTGTTGACCGGATCAGCGCGGTTCAACGAATTCGAGGGAGTAGGTGAGGCGGCGTTGGCCTTCCAAGCGCAAGATGGTGACCCGCTTGGGGCCGACCCCGCGGCCGGTGGATTGCAGGGAATAACCAGTGTGCCCTTCCGGTCGGATGAGCAAATCCCGCTCGCCATACGGAACGCGCAGCGTGTCGCCATCTTCCCGGATCCCGTGGGAAGCATCCGTCAGCAGGGGAATTTGTTCGGTGAAG
>PXDN01000382.1 GCA_003566375.1 Opitutia bacterium | reverse complement strand
GTGCGGGCTGAGCTGGCTCAACTGATCATGGAAGCTCGGGATCTGGGCGAAATTCTGCGGACTAAGGAAGGTCTGGTAATTCAGGAAACCAATGACAAAGGTGAGAAGGTTCATCTGGTTGTAAGGGTTATTCAGAAGAAGTCTCTGGTAGGTCAAGGAGATGTTGTAGAAACTATCGTGTACGGAGCCGATGAAGGCGATGAAGCTTATGAAGAGGAGGAGCCTGAGGTAGAGTAGTACGGAGGAGGGAGAGGGTGTTGACTCACCCCTCTTTCTCTTTTGGCGTTATTTCCAAATTTTTACAGCTCATACAGCTCGCACCATATTTGGTAAAATCTGGCGGGCCGCCAATACCAAAATTTTTCAGAAGAATTGTCATTGTATGGAAATGGCGGCGGGCTTTGGGATTTATTCCCAGAAACTTTTCATTGACAAATTTCAAAAATCGTGGTATAATATATATAGTGGAAAGAGGGACGTGGCCCCCTTTGAGGGAGGGGATAAGGCATTGAGGGTTCGATTCCCTCCCCAGCGGAAGCTGGCCTTGGAGAATGCTGGACCGCTGTCCACCCTCACTCTTTTCGCTTGCAGAGAGAACTGCAAACCAACAAACCCCTGATGGCGGGCCAGGGTTATGGGTTCCGTCTTTAACATGGGGAAGACGGGAGAGGCGGAAAGCAAAGCCCTACGGGGAACTTTCTGTAACGGGGGTTCAACTCCCCCCTTCTCCACCAATATGGAGCATTAGTGTAATGGCAACACACCAGATTGTCGATCTGTGAGAGTGGGGGTTCAAATCCCCCATGCTCCGCCATTAAAAAGGAGGCTATCAATGTTAAGAATTGAGCGGCTGAAGCGGGAATTGAACCGTTTGCAAGAGAGGGTAGATCGTGGGGAGGACACATCAATTGCTGCGATTGATCAGATTCGAGAGATGATGATTATGATTGATGAGTTGGAAGCCAAGGTTCCCGTCCCGTGTCTGGTGGACGTTCAGCCTGGCGACCGTGTATGCATCAGAGCACAGGGCATAACGGTGTGCGGCATTGTCCATTCAGCTAGCCGCTATAGCTTTGACTTCAGCCGTGAGGGTAAAATTGAAGGTGGCGGCTGGTACATTGAGATGCTTAAGGCAAATGTTCCTGGTGGTTACAGCTACTGGAAACAAGGAATTGATGGTGGACATATAGTTTCTGTAAATGATAAGGCCGTTTAGCGGCCTTCTTTTTTTTTGTCTTTTATTTCCATAATTTTACACAGCTCACACAGCTCACCAAATATGGTAAATACTGAGAAACTGTTTTGCCGCCACAATCTAGTCTCTTGTAATTATATGGAAATGGCGGCACATCGGCCGTCACTGACATTAAATTCTAGAACTGGAATAAAGTAACGGGAAATTTTTCCTTGACAGACCTCAAAATTCGTGGTATAATGGTTATAGTAAAAAAAAGGAGGCGTTGCCCCGATGGCAGGAAAAGGAAAGGAAAAAAAGGTAGAATCTAGGGACATTGTCAGAAATATGCTTGCCCAACTGATTATGGAAGCTGAAGGTACGGAAAGAATTTCCAGGACGAAAGAGGGACTTTTGGTAACTCTTGGGGAACAAGACTTAATTGTGAGGGTTATCCAGAAAAAGTCTAAAGTGGAAAGCAAAGACATTGTTGAAACTATTACCCTGGAGAGCCTGACGGTGGAAGCGGTGGAAGAAACTGGCGAAACTGCTGAGGAAGTGGAAGCGGAGGAAGTAGCTGGGGAATAGGGGAGGATTTTCCTCCCCTCTTTTTTTTATCCATTGTTTCCAAAATTTTCCTAATTTCACAGCTCACTCCAGAATTGGTAAATTCTGGTGTTTCTAGTTTTGGAATAAAATGGAAGTGGCGGCACAGCTCACATTCTGGCACAGCTCACCAGAAATGTAAAAATTTTCCAGGCTTGGAAGCAGCTCACATATTTGACAGCTCACGGAAGCGCTGGAAAAATTTTCCTTTGGAATGAATTGGAAATGGCGGCCTGACTGTTTTGGAATTAGATGTAAATGGCGGCTTGAAAAATTCCGCCACTGACATAAATTTCCATTTAATATCCAAAAAAAGGAAAAGGCCGGCGAGTCTCTCCATTGATCAGATGGAAACTCTGCCAACCCTTTCCTTGCATGGGAACCTGTGGAGGTACGCGCCGTGCATTAGGGATTCGAACCCATATACCCAACGATGCACATTCCCAATCCTTACATCTATCCACAGGTGAGACAGGATTTGTTTATTTTGGAGGGAATCATCCTGGCAACCCTCACATAATTTGCAAGCCCTAACAGTTCTCCTTGGAAGAAGTGTGTTTTTCAGGGATTCTGGTTTGACTTGCGGTACTACAATCCCTTTTTCCCCAGTATGTGGAAGCCTTGGCAGCAACAACCCAGTTGTTACCTTGTGGACATTCGTCCCATCTGGTGACTTGCATAAACTTTTTGCAGGATATGCAGCGGTTACCAAGACTTCCAAGAAGTTACAGCGGTTGGAGATGCCTACCATTCTCCAGTTCCAAGAACCGACAGTCCGGGCGCTACCCGCACTCGCTCTTGATGCCACCGCTGTGAGTGACCGGCGTCCAGCCCCATTGTTATCGCCGGGTTTGTTGCTGTTAGACCAGCACTGGGGAGTGGCCACTCCTCACTCTCTATATCTATTATATCACGAATTTGCGAGTTTGTCAAGGATTATTCTTTGGTATTCTTTTCCTTTTGAGTTCCCCAGACTGGGCAAATTTTGACAAATTCTATCCTAATTCCTTCCACCGGGCAAATCCATTTTATGGAAGGGTCACACCTGGAAAAACATTCCTGACAATGTTCTTTTGTCATGTTCTCCCTCCTCTCACTATAACTATTATATCAGGTATCAGCAAAAAAGTCCAGCCTTAATTTTCCAATTTAAAAATTTAAATATTCTGAATATTCTAAACTGGAATGTAATGTAAATGGCGGACCTTTGGCCACATTCTATGTGGCCGCCTTTCCCTTTTATTTCCAGTATTGGGTAAAAAAAAGAGAATGAATCTCTTTTAATAAATTTTCTTATCTTTTAAATCTTGTACACTGTCGAATGTAAATTTACAATTTTTATCTGCACATTCAAAATAATCTATAAATCCAACATCTGCGAATTTTGTACTTCCACAACGCGGACATTCCATTTTATAGGAGAATACTTTTGTTTCTGGCGACTGTTTTAATCCAAATTTTGACATCTCTTCCTTAATTATGTTTTTACTGTCATCTTTTGTTTTAGGAAATTGTATTACTTTACCCATAATTTACCATTCCTTCCTAAAAATATGGGGAGGGAAGACCCTCCCCTATGGTACTATTTTACTTTTTTAGTGTCAGTATATGTCAGGGCACCTTCTTCATTGACTTCGTAGTTGCCGACAATTTCTTCCTTTTTAGGGGCCGCTTTCTTTTTAATTACTCGGATTATGAGAGTTTCTCCCTCAATATCCAGCCGCAGACCTTCTTTGTAACTAACTACCACATCTCCTTCTACACTTCGAGCCAACAGATCGGCCGCCACATCACGGTATACATCTTCCCTAATATCAGGCTTTTTGACTTTTTCTGCCATTTAATAACCTCCTTGTTTTTTTGTTTCCCTCTTTCTACCTTTATTATATCATGGTTCTGGGAGTCTGTCAAGGATTATTT
>PXDN01000184.1 GCA_003566375.1 Opitutia bacterium | reverse complement strand
TGGGAGGTGGCGCGGGATTTGGGCATCGGCGCGGGAGACCGCCTGCGCACCGACCCGACCGGGGTTTTCGATTTGGCTGGCGGGTATCCCCTGGACATGCGGGTGACCGGAGTGCTGTCGCGCGCCCGTTCTCCGGATGACCGGGCGGTGTTTGTCGATTTGCACACCGCGTGGTTGATCGAGGGGATCGGGCACGGGCATGAAGACCTGGCCGATCCGGAGCGGGAGGAACTCCTGCTGGAGCGCGGAGAACGGCACGTGGTGGGCAGCGCGGCGGTGGAAACCCACATCCGCGTCACGGAGGAGAATATCGACAGCTTTCATTTTCACGGCGATCCGGACGGGTTTCCGCTGACGGCGGTGCTGGTCGATCCGGTGGACGCCCGCGCCCGCGCCTTGTTGCTCGGGGATTTTGTGGATGAGGCCGGGCCACTCCAAGCTGTTCGCCCACCGGAAGTGATTGGGGAATTGCTGGGAATGGTTATCCGGTTGAAACGGTTTTTTGATGCCCACCACGCGTTTTTGCTGGGGGTGACGGCCTTGTTTCTCGCTTTGGTGATGATGCTCTCCCTGCGGCTTCGCGGCGCGGAAATACGGACCATGGCGCACCTTGGCTGCGCCCGTGGAACGGTCTTCACCCTCATGGCCGGCGAACTGATTTTGCTGCTGTTGGTCAGCGCGGTTTTTGCGACCGTGTCTGCCCGGGTCACGGTGCTCCTGGCCAAAACCTGGTTGCAAACCTTGACCGGATGAGGCTTCCGGAAAGAATGGCAGTCGAATTGTCACCGAAGATTCCGAATGAAAACCGATCCATAACATGCCCAATGACAACAGTCCTTACCCGTTCCATTTCTCTTTCCCATCATTTAATGTTTTGGCCGTTGCCGGAGCGTTGGCCGGTCTTGCGAATGGTGTTGCCATGAGCGCTTCCCCGACACCGGAAGAAGACGCCGCCCGCCGGGCCGAACTGTGGAGTGAACTGGCTCCTTATTTCGAGCCTCCTCCGGAGTTCGCAGGGGACGTCACGGGTTACCGGCCGGTTTTGGAGTTTGAAGACGGACGCCCGGTGCGGACAGCGGAGGAATGGGAGGAACGCCGGAAAGAGATATTGGATTTATGGCACGGGTGGATGGGAGAATGGCCTCCGTTGCGCGAAGGCGGGGAGTTGGAGATACTCGCCACCGAGACGCGGGAAACGTTTCAGCAGAGCCGCGTTCGCTTGGCTTGGACGCCCCATGAAACCACCGAAGGTTATCTGCTGGTTCCGGAAGGCGAGGGTCCCCACCCGGCGGTGGTGGTGGTGTTTTATGATCCGGAAACCGCCATCGGCCTGGGGCGGGAACACCGGGATTTTGCTCTCCAGTTGACCCGTCGCGGCTTCGTCACGCTTTCGCTGGGAACCACCGAGGCCACCGAGGCCCGCACCTTCGCCCTCTATCACCCCTCGCTGGAGGACGCGAGGGTGCAACCGCTATCCATGTTGGCCCATGCGGCGGCCAATGCCTGGCACGCTCTCGCCAAACGACCGGAGGTGGACGCGGAGCGAATCGGCATCACGGGGCACTCCTTCGGGGGGAAATGGGCGATGTTTGCCTCCTGCCTGTTCGACCGGTTTGCCGCCGCGGCGTGGTCGGATCCGGGAATTGTTTTCAGCGACGAACGCCAGGCGGTGAATTACTGGGAACCGTGGTATCTCGGGTATCACCAGCCGCCCTGGCGCCGCCGGGGCCTGATCACGGAGGATAACCCGGCGCACGGATTGTATTTGCAGCTGGTGGAACAAAGCCGCGATCTGCACGAGCTGCACGCGCTGATGGCCCCCCGTCCGTTTCTGGTTTCTGGCGGATCCGAGGATCCCCCGGCCCAATGGAGGGCCCTGAACCGGACGGTCGCGGTGAATGAACTGCTCGGATACAGCGGGCGGGTCGGCATGACCAACCGTCCGGAGCATTCTCCCAACGAGGAGTCAAACCTGCGCTTGGTGCAATTTTTTGAATACACCCTCCTGCACCGGGGGATCGACAAGCGGCACCCGCCGTCCCGGTGAGAAGGGTGTTTTTGACGGTTCGTCCGAATGCGGTCAGGTCGATTCGCCCGCGCCGACCACATGCGGAGGATCGCCGGGAGAGTCGGGGTCTTCCGCCTCATACCAGATCGAGATGAACAAAACATTCTCGCCATGGCCGCTCATGCCCAACGGCGCCTGGCCATACACCTCGTTGATGCGTTTGATTTCCTTAACCTGGGCTTTTTTGAACCATTTGGTCAGGTCTTCGTCGAGATAGCCGAGTGCCGCGGGCGAGGCCCCGCAGATAAAGTGTTTCACTTTTAACATGATTGTCTCCGTTTGTTTGCTGGGTTTGCAGGGATGGGTTTTGAACAGACGGCAAGTGCCCGGCAAGGGCGTGCGATAAACGGCGGAAGCCGATTTCTTGATTCTGCAAACCTTTTGTTGGGAGACAAGCCGGATCGGTTCGGAATCATTCGAAATTTGAAAAAACCCGGCCCAGGCAAAGCGGGTTACATTGGGTAAATTCGGTGGTTGGCGGTGCGGGTCGCCCAGTCACGGGGGTCGGTCCATGCGGTGATTTCGGTTGCGGAAACCCCGTGTTGCAACCGGTCGGTCAAGTTACCGCGTCCGGTGAGCTTGGAGAAATGATTTTCACCGGACGGGTTGGCGGCCGTCGGATAGGTTGCCCAGCGGAATTCCAAGGGATGGGCGGCCAGGACCAGATTCAGCAGATGAAAGCCGAGGGCCACCGGTCGCGCTTTTTCCGGCCGGATGGGCCGCAAACGAAGACCCCGGCAATGCTCGCCAAGGTGCGGCGGGGCGGCGGGGATGAACTCCGCGGGTTCTATTTCAGCCCAATCTCCGGCGCATTGCCGCATTTTTTTCGCCAGCGGCTCCGCATCGAGCCATGGGGCTCCCATGATTTGAAACGGTTCCGCCGTGCCCCGGCCCGCGCTAAGATTGGTCGCCTCCAGCAGGCAAGTTCCGGGATAAAACAAAGCCGATTCCCAGCACGGCATGGCGGGGGAGGGTTGGTAAAAGGGCAGTTCGGTCGCGGGATGAAAAAAACCGCGCCGCCAACCGGTCATCGCCGTCACGGTGAGTTCCAATTGGGGAAAGCGGGTGGCCCGCCAATAAGCGGCCAATTCTCCAATGGTCAGAGAGTGACGCACCGGCAGGGAATCCCGCATGGCAAAGGCGGTTTCCACTTGGGAAAAGGGACCTTCGGCGCTTGAGGGATCTCCTCCGATGGGGTTTGGCCGGTCGAGGACCCTGACGGGCAGGCCCGCCCGCCCGCAGGCTTCCATGGTTTCAAACAGAGTCCAGATGTAGGTGAAGTGGCGGCAGCCGATATCCTGCAGGTCAACCAAAAGTCCGTCCAAATCGCGCAAACTTTTCTCCAGGGGCGCCAGGCGGCCGCCGTAGAGACTGGTGACCGGTAACCCGGTGAGCGGGTCGGGCCCGTCCGGAACCGAGGCACCGTCGGGGGCGTTCGCCGCCAGCCCGTGTTCCGGAGAAAAAAGCCGCACAAGGGGAATGCCCGATTCGAGCAAGATGCGCCGCCCGGGTTGATCTCCGTGCCCGGGCGAACGCGCGGCGTCATGGGTCAACAAACCTATGCGCCGCCAAGTCTCCGGGAGACCTTCGCGCAACAACCGGTCAAGCCCGATGCGGACTGTGGGGAAATCCGTAAGCGGGCGCGGGGCGGGTGGCATGG
>PXDN01000201.1 GCA_003566375.1 Opitutia bacterium | reverse complement strand
GATTTACTTGGGGCTAAACGTGGTCATGATTTCCACTAATGACGGGTGAATTGGAAAAAAAAATCGGCCAGATGCTCGTCCTCGGATTCCGGGGCACCGAGGTGGGGGAAGAGGACGCCATCGCGCGGGACATCCGTGATTGCAACCTGGGCGGAGTCATTTTGTTCGAACTCGATGTCTCCCTGCAGGACCCCGTTCGCAACGTCCGCTCTCCCGAACAGGTGCGGGCTCTCACCGCCAGTTTGAGCGGTTTTGCGGAAACACCCCTGTTCATCGCCATCGACCAGGAGGGGGGCAAGGTGGCGCGCCTCAATGAAAGGAACGGGTTTGAGCGCGGCCGCTCGGCGCGGGAACTGGGAGACCTCGACGACCCGGCGGAAACCCGCCGCGAGGCCGCCGTCCGCGCACGCATGCTGGCCGACAACGGGATCAACCTGAATTGCGCTCCCGACATAGACCTGAATCTCAATCCGCAAAACCCGATCATCGGCGGCAAGGACCGCAGTTACTCAGCCGACCCGATGCTGGTGGCGAAACACGCCCGCGAGGTGGTCCGGGCCCACCGCGAACTCGGCATCGGCTGCACCCCGAAGCATTTCCCCGGACACGGCAGCTCGGTCGCCGACACCCATCTCGGTTTCGTCGATGTCACCGAAACTTGGCGGGAGGAGGAACTGACCCCGTTTGCCGAACTGATCGGTTCGGGCGATTGTGACGCGGTGATGACCGCCCATGTGTTTCACGGCGGGCTGGATCCGGATTTTCCCGCCCCCCTTTCCCGCAAAATCCTTCACGGCTTGCTTCGGGAACGCCTTGAGTTCCGGGGATTGGTCTTTTCCGACGACATGGAGATGGGGGCCATCTCCTCGCGTTTCGGGCTTGAAACGGCCCTGTTGCGCGCGGTGGAGGCGGGGGTGGATGTGCTGACCTTTGCCAACAACGCTCTCTACCAGCCCGAAGTCGGTCGGCGGGCCATCCGCATTTTGGCCGATTTTGTCAGGCAGGGGATCATCTCCGAATCCCGCATTGACGAATCCTGTCAACGGATTGCCGATTTCAAAAACAACCTGCGTGCTTAAAGGCGGCGAAAGCAAGCACCCGGAAGGTGGCAAGCCGGGCTGCAAAGCGGAGGGGCGCCGAACCCGATGGGTAAAACTCCGCCAAGGATTGTGCTTGTGATTGGCGGCAACTTCTCCTTGTTTACCCTGAAATTTCGGTAGACTGCATTGACCGGAAATTAGCCAAGATAACATGGATCCGGAAAGCAGGGTGTGAAATGCCGCCGGAAACGCACACGCCAAGCGGGTAACTTCTTTGGATTTCCAAGTCCTTGTTAGTCATTGTAAATTAGTAATTTCCATCTGCGGTATTCCGTTTTATTCCATTCCATGCGCGTCTCCATTTTCTTAACCTCAGTTTGTCTTGCGATTGTTTTGGCCTTGGCCAGCGGTTGCCAAACCCGGAGAGCCGACCGGGATTTCGTGCCCCATTTGGCCAGGGTTTTTGTCGAAGTCAGCGATCACATGCCTCCCAGCCAATCGGTGGAAACCGTTCTGCCGATGAGCCGCACCCGCATTGCCGTCCGGGGCCGCCCGATTTTATTGGAGGAAGACGTGTTGCAAGCCGGACAGATCCAGACCGACCTCGGGCCGGCCCTGGTGCTGGTGCTGACCCCCCAGGCCGGGCGCGATTTGATGCGGGCCTCCTCCTCGCATTTGGGGCGGCGCATGGTATTGACGATTAACGGGGTGCCGATCGGTGCCCGCCACGTGGACCGCATCATGGACGAAGGGGTGATCTCCTTTTACGTTGAAATCGACGACGACGAAGTTCCGCAGCTGGTGGAGAATATTCAGAAAACGTCCCAACGCATCCATTCCAGCCGGCGGTGAATTGTCACGCGGGAAAAGTCCGCGGCCTTTGGGCCATATCGGCTTGGTGCCTTGCCTTTCTCATGTCGGCAACTTGGCTTGCGGGGGAAATGCCGCCCCGGTTGGCGCTGGTTTGGCCGACCCCCAACCCGGCCTACCGGGAAAACCGGCCTCCCGAAGAATACATTCAGCCGACCGTCTCCGGCCGGGTGGAATCCGGCTTTTTTGGCTGCGTGCGCAATAACGGCAACCGTTTCCACGAAGGATTGGATCTCGCCCCGGTGGCCCGCGACCGCCGCGGCGAGGCGGTTGATCCGGTTTTTTCCGTGACCGATGGCGTGGTGCGCCATGTCAACCCGGTCGCCGGGAACAGTGGATACGGGCGCTACGTGGTGATCGAGCACACCGCCGCCGTTCCCCCGCTGCTGACGCTCTACGCTCATTTGGCCTCCATCGATCCGGCGGTGGAACCGGGGCGGGTGGTATCCCGCGGCCAAACCATCGGGATCATGGGCCGTTCGGCGGGCGGGTACACGATTCCGCGCGAACGGGCGCATTTGCATTTTGAGATTGGTTTCCGGGTCAGCGATGATTTTGACGATTGGTACGCGTGGCGTTCGTTTCGCACCCCCAACCGGCACGGCGCCCACAACGGCATGAATCTGATCGGGATCAATCCAATCGAGTTTTACGACCGCTATCGCGCGGGCGCGGTGGGGAATTTTCAGGATTATTTGGATCAGGAGGGAACCGCCTTTACCCTTTTGGTGCGCTCGCCGCGGGTCCCGGATTTCGTCGAGCGCTACCCGAGCCTGCTGCGGGACGTGTATCCTGATGGTGGAGTCGGCGGCTGGGAAATCGAATTCACTTGGTACGGACTTCCTCTCGGGTGGCGTCCGCTTTCCCAAAGCGATCCCCGTTTGGAGAACGGTCCGCGGGTGGAAATTCTTTCCCATGACCGCGACTTGCTGACCCGCAACCATTGCCGCCAGACCCTGAACGCGCGCGGCCGCGCGCCGACCATAGGCACCCACACCGAAAGAGTGCTGCAACTGCTCTTCGGTTTCCGCCCCTGACCTGCGAAGAGTCGTGCCGAACTGCGTTAAGTCCCGGTGGGCGCATGCAAAACGTCTGGAAAATATCGAAATATCCGCCCGATTCCTTCCCCATCCGCTGACATCTCCCATGTCACGGCCTGACCCCAAGTCTTTTGAGCCGCCCCCCATAGCCCGAAAAAACTGAAAAAAGACCTTGCGCCGTCCGCGGCCCGGGGCTTATCTCCTTCCCTTTGTTTTCAAACACAGCAGGTATTTTGCCATGTCCAGAATTTGTCAGATTACAGGTAAACGTCCCGTTAAAGGCGGCATCATTCACCGCAAGGGACAGAGTAAGAAGAGCGGCGGGATCGGCACCCACGTCACCAAGGTGACGAAGCGGAAGTTCCGTCCCAATCTTCAGCGCGTTCGCGTCAAGCTGCCCAGCGGCCAGATCAAACGCATGCTGGTATCGGTCAAGGCGATCAAGGCCGGCAAGGTGGTCAAGGCATCGAAAACAGGCGGCAAAGCGGCCAAAGCCTGAGGTTTTTTCCGCAACCCACTTTTCACGGCCGGTTTCTCTGGGGAGAACCGGTCGTTTTATTTTCAACCGCGGCCCATGCTCCGCGCCGGTTTCCCCTTCGGGAGGCTGTTTTTTACCCGCGATTCGGGGGAAAAGGCAAAAAACCCGTTTACCTTTGGCCCGGAGCGGCTAGGTTACCCGATCATGTCATTGGCAAACAAAGAACGCATCCTGAGCCGCGATTGCGAGGCGGTGCTGATTCCGGGAGGGGAATCCATCACCCTCAAGGAAGGAACCCGCGTGCACATCACCCAAACGCTGG
>PXDN01000421.1 GCA_003566375.1 Opitutia bacterium | reverse complement strand
CTGGAGGACCGCGGATTTGTTGTGTTGCGCGTGGCCGGGCCGGAGGGCGCGAACTACGATTACATGGAACGCGCCATGACCGACCTCGACCGAATGGTGATGGAAGCGGTGCCGGAACGGATCGCCGCACTTTCCGTCACCTCGCCCGGTTTTGGCGCGGCCACCACCATCAACTCCGGTTTCATCCGGCTGCCGCTCAAACCCGCCGACGCCCGCACCCGGAGCCAGCGGGAAATCGCCGATGAATTGAGCCGGAAAGCGCGGGAGATTCCCGAGGCGGAAATTTTCGTTTCCCAGCCGCCCACCCTCCAAACCGGCGGCCGGGGCCTGCCGGTCCAGTTCGTGGTCCAGCACCCGAACTTTGAGCGGCTGACCGAAGTGCTGAGCGATTTTCTCCAAGCCGCCCGCGAACGCCCGGAGCTGGCCTTCGTTAACGTGGATTTGGAATTCAACAATCCGGAATTGCGGGTGCGGATCGACCGCACGCGGGCCGAGGCGCTGGGGGTTTCCACCTTGGACATCGCCCAAACCCTGCAGGCCTCCCTCAGCGAGCAACGGTTCGGGTTTTTCCTGCGCGACGGCCGCCAATACCAAATCATCGGCCAACTGACCCGCGACCACCGGCTGACCCCGGACGACTTGCGCCGCTACACGGTGCGCGGAAACGGCGGCCGGGTGATCACCCTCGACAATCTGGTGGAACTGGAGGAGACGGTGGCGCCGGCGGTGTTGTACCGCCACAACCGGTTTCCCGCCGCCACCTTCGGTGCGAATCCGGCTTCCGGATACACGCTCGGGGACGGCGTGGCCGCCATGCGGGCGGTGGCGGCGGATGTTCTCGACGACGGGTTTTCCACCGAACTGGCGGGAGAGTCCCGCGAATACGAGGAGACCGGCTCCGGGCTGCTGTTCGTCTTTTTGTTCGCCCTGGTGCTGGTGTTTCTCGTGCTGGCCGCGCAGTTCGAAAGTTTCCGCGATCCCACCACCATCATGCTGACCGTCCCGCTCGCCCTGGCGGGGGGCTTCCTGGCCCTCTGGCTTTTCGGGCAATCCTTGAACATCTTTTCCCAAGTCGGGCTGATCATGTTGATCGGGCTGGTCACCAAAAACGGGATCCTGCTGGTCGAGTTTACCAACCAGCGCAAGGAAGCCGGGCTCTCTCTGCGGGAGGCGGTGGCCGACGCGGCCGCCCGGCGCTTCCGCCCGATCCTGATGACGGCAGTCTCCACCATTTTCGGCGTGCTGCCGATCGCCGTGGCCATCGGCGCCGGGGCGGAGAGCCGCATGCCGCTCGGCATCGCCGTGATCGGGGGACTGATCGTCGGCACGGTCTTCACCCTCTACGTCATCCCGGCCGCCTGCCTGACCCTCTCTTCCGAAAAATCCGGGCGGGCGGCGTGAGCCGACTTGGAGAAGCCAACCTTGACCCTCAACAAGTGAACCAAGGTGTATTTGCATTATAGAAACATGACACCATTCATGCATTGGCCATACCCGCTTGACTCAAATTTTCATTAATAGATACTAAAATCAGGGCTTCAATTACTCCCCCATCCACCCGACTTGTTAATATGAAATTTTTTATCTCCTTAACACTGTTCGTTTCCACATTCGTTCTTGAGGGAATTCCAAACTCAGCCACAGCCTCCGAAAGCAAGGACGTAAAAATCGTCGCCGGCGATAACCACACCTTGCTACTGAATGCCAATGGGGAGGTGTTATCCTTTGGATCCGGCCTCCATGGCCGCCTCGGGAATGGAGGCACTCAGCCGGTGGGACATCCGACGAAAATCAATCATCCCAATCTGCAGGACCATACTATTGTCGAATTGGCCGCGGGCGGTTCCCATTCCGTTCTGCTGTCTTCCGAAGGAACAGTTTTCACCTTCGGCCGCGCAGGCTCCGGCCAATTGGGGCATGGGGATACCTCCAATCGCTTGGTGCCTGAGGCAATCAACCCGGAACTTCTTTTCGGGCACACCATAACCGGAGTTGCCGCAGGCGGATATCACACCATTCTCCTGACTTCCGAGGGAAGAGTGCTTACTTTCGGATTGGGAAACAAAGGTCAACTTGGCCACGGAAACACCTTTTCCCAAGCGACCCCGAAATTGCTTGAGCACGAGGCTTTGAACAATCATTTCATCACGAATGCCGCTGCGGGCGAGTCCCACACCGTGCTGCTTTCAGCGGAGGGTCGGGTATTTTCCTTCGGCGAGGGGCGTTTCGGCGTCTTAGGACACGGCGGGAATGAAGATCGCTCCGAGCCCACCCTGTTGGAGCATGCTAACCTGAACGGCCATGTTATCAAAAAAATTGCCACAAGCAGTCGCCACACCGTTCTGCTTTCCGATGACGGAACAGTATTCACTTTTGGTGAAGGAGCGAATGGCCGGTTGGGGCATGGTGATACCATGGATCGATTATACCCAACGGCCATCGATCCCGATCACCTGGTGGGCCATGAGGTGGCAGATATTGCGGCAGGCCAAGGTTTCACGGTACTCATGACCTCCGATGGGACCATTCTAACATTTGGAATCGGCTCGAATGGGCGTCTGGGCCATGGAGACACAGCCAATCGTTGGCTGCCTACGCCCATCGAAAACAAGCAACTGAACCTACATGCGATCACCAGTCTAACCACGGGGAATACGCACACGGTATTACTTACGGACAAAGGGAATCTACTGAGTTTTGGAAGGGCCGGTTCAGGCAGATTGGGACTGGGTGATTTGTCATCCCATCCCAGTTTGAATCGTTCAGTGCCTGAGCTGATTTGGGATTTCAACTTAATGGGAAACCGTAATTTGTTTCTCGATACCATTGGCTCTGGAAACGGGGGAATTGTTCTTAACGGCGAGGTCGTAACGGAATTTCCCCACCTGTTAACCGAACCGGAAGGAGTCGAAATCACGATGGAGGCCATTCCGGATGATGAATCCTTTTTGGTGGGCTGGTTCCAGGATGCGAACGATCCCACCCCCGCTCAATCCTTCATGCTTGATCAGGACCGTATGGCCACGGCTTCCTTCGGATCGCCCCATTTTGTGATTTGGAATCAAGCCATCGGCACCGAGCGAACCGGAGCGGATGGTTTTGTCAGCCACCTGCACGCCACCTTCCCGGAAAGCGGGAATGGCGATTTCTTTTTGGTTTCGGGGGACGGGGACCAGGACAACGGGAATTTCCCCATTGAAGGCACCCAGCTTTACACCGCTCAACCCATTCCCCCCGGCAATCTCTCAATCCGGCTGCGGGCTTCCGGTCCCGGAGGGTGGACTATTGAGAAAACAGTTTCGATATCCGTTGTGGAGGAGCAAGTAATGCCCAAAGTTTCCGCCGGATTGGAACACACCGTACTTTTATCGTCCCAGGGACAGGGGTTTACTTTTGGAAACGGTTCCCGTGGCCAACTGGGCCATGGCGATCAGGAGAACCGTCTAATCCCCACTCAAATTATCCATGAGGCACTGGTGAAACATTCCATCATCGATGTTGCCGCCGGCGCGAACCATACCGTGCTTCTATCCGCTGATGGGACTGTGTTCACCTTTGGCAGTGGAAACAACGGAGTTCTCGGTCAAGGAACAACGGAGGATTTGTTGGAGGTAACACCCATTGATCAGGCCGCCGTATCCAATCTCCCGATCATTGCCATTGCGGCTGGAACCTCCCACACCGTTTTGTTGGCCGCCGACGGGACCGTGTTCACTTTCGGCGAAGGATCGCGCGGTCCCTTGGGACATGGTTCG
>PXDN01000298.1 GCA_003566375.1 Opitutia bacterium | reverse complement strand
CCCCTGGGAGCCGGACGAGCCCAATTAAGGCATCCGGTTCCTCTAGTTGCGGTTTCGTTCCATGACGGTGTGGACAACTCGGGCAGGAGCCAGAGGGTGGTTTCGGATCAGGTTGTTGCCTTTTCTCAACTGTTTTTCGATTTTCCACCCCTTTCAATCGCGCCTTCCGCCTTCCGCCTTCCGCCTTGTAAACTTTGTCTTTCATTGGGCATTGCCGACCGGGGGCGGGGTTGCCTGAATGGCCGCCATGGAGAATCAACAGCAAGCCACTTGGGGAGGTCGTTTCAGCGAGGGTCCGGCGGACTTGATGCTGCGCTTCAGCGAATCCGTTTCTTTTGACGCGCGGCTCGCTCCCTTCGACATTTTGGTCAACAAAGCCCACTCGGCCATGCTCCGCCACATCGGCATTCTCACCGAAGAAGAGCGCGACGCCATTCACCGCGGCTTGGACCAGGTCGCCGCCAAAATTGAACGGGGGGAAATGGAGTGGGACGCGAAACTGGAGGATGTTCACATGAACATCGAACAGGAGTTGACCAAGCTCGCCCCCGCCGCCGCCAAGCTCCACACCGCCCGCAGCCGCAACGATCAAGTGGCCACCGACATGCGCCTCTTTTTCAAATGGGCCTGCGGACAAATCGACGGCGCCTTGCGGGAGGTCATGGCCGTTTTGTTGAAACAAGCCGACGCCAACCGCGATGTCCTAATTCCCGGATACACCCACTTGCAACGGGCGCAACCGGTTTCCGTCGCCCACCATTTGCTGGCCTGCGTGGAGATGTTTGCCCGCGACCGCCGCCGTTTCCTCCAAGTCCGGGAAGCCGCCAACGTTTGCCCGCTCGGCTCCGGGGCCATCGCCGGCACCACCATTCCCATCGACCGGGAGTTCACCGCCCGGGAACTTGGCTTCGTCGATGACGCGGGCCATCCGAAAGTCACCCGCAACAGCATGGACGCGGTGGCCGACCGCGACGTGTTTCTCGAATTCGCCTCCGCCTGCGCCCTGTGCGGCCTGCATTTCTCGCGCGTGGCCGAGGACATGATTCTCTGGATGAGCCAGGAGTTTCGCTTCGCCGATTTGCCGGACGCCTTTTGCACCGGGTCGAGCCTGATGCCGCAAAAGAAAAATCCGGACGCCATGGAATTGTTGCGCGGCAAGGCCGCCCGCCTGCAGGGCAACCTGCAAACCCTCGCCGTCATGGTCAAGGGGCTCCCCTTTACCTACAACCGCGACCTGCAGGAAGACAAACCGCCGGTTTTCGACAGTTTCGACCAAACGCTGCTCAGCCTTCAAGTGCTTGGCCAAACCCTCGACGGGCTGAAACTCCGCCGGGAGGTTTGCGCGCGGGCGGTGGCCGATCCGCTCCTGCTGGCCACCGACCTGGCCGATTGGCTGGTGCTCGAAGGGGTGCCGTTCCGCGAGGCCCACCACATCGTGGGGCGGATGGTGAAACTCGCGGAGGATTCCGGCCGGCCGATCCACGAAATTCCCGCCGACGAAGCCAGCCGGATCCACCCGGCCCTCGGCGGGGACTGGACCGGCGTCTTCAAGCTCGACCAGGCGATGGCGCGGCGGAACGGACCCGGGATGCCCGGACCGGAACGAATCGACGCTGAAATCGCACGCTGGCGCGGGGAACTTTCCGCCGCCTCCAACTAACGGCGCGCCGCCGGGAACCGCAATTCATGTCCGCACCGACCGAGACCGACAGCGCGGTGAGCCTCCGCCCGTTTCGGATGGGGTTCGCCTTCGGGTTTTTCAACGCCATGACCTGGCAAGTGGCCCTCGGCACCCCCCTGGTGCTGCTGGCCGAAACCCTCGGGGCGACCGCGTTTCAGGTCGGGTTGATGTATTCGTTTCTCTTCCTGATGACCCCGGTGCAGGTGCTTTCCACCGCCCTGCTCCCCCGCTTCGGCTACCGGCGGTTGATGCTCTTCGGCTGGGGAACGCGGGCGGTCTGTCTGCTGGTGCCGATTTACCTCGCCTGGATTTCCCCGCCCGAACCGCAGACCTGGCACATCCACGCCCTGATCGGGAGCATCTTCTTCTTCGCCCTCCTGCGGGCAATCGGCAACTGCGCCTTTATCCCGTGGATGTATTCGATCATCCCGGAACGGGCGCGCGGACGGTATTTTGCCAACGAACAAATTTTTTCCGGAACGGCCGGGGTCGGAACGCTGCTTTTTTGTTCGCTGACGTTTTGGAAACTCGACCTATTCCCGGCTTTTTTCTGGCAATACCTGGTCGCACTTTCCGGAGCGCTGTTGAGCTGGTATGCCCTGTCGAAGCTGCAGGACGGGCCCAAGCCGGACCCGATCGACTTGCGCATGGTTCTGCGCGAATCGCCGCGGCTTTGCGCGCGGCCCGGTCATTACCGGCGTTTTCTCACCATGAGCGTGGCCTACGCCGCCGCCTCCGCGCCGGTGGCCGCCTTTTGCGCCTACTACCTGCGGGTCGAAGCCGGGCTGGGAGCGGCGTTGATCATCGTTTTCACCATGATGCAATACCTCGGGGCGATCGGCGGCTCCTTTGTCATCCGCGGCTTGATCGACCGCACCGGACCGCGCCGGTTTTTCACCGCCGCCCTTTTGCTCCACGCCGCCGTGGGTCTCGCCTGGTGGGGCATTCTCCACACCGGCGCAACCGGAACCGCGCTTTTGCTGACGGTTTACCTGTTGCTCGGCACCGCCGCCTCGACCTGGATGGCGGCCAACCTCAATTATCTTCCCCGCCTCTGTTCCGGGAGCGACCGTCCGTTGCGGGTCTCCGTGCATGGCGCCGTCACCGCCTTCATGGGGGGCGTCTCTCCGATTGTCTGGGGATTCTTTCTGCGGGGGAGCGCGGACTCCCCCTCCATGAACGTGGCCGCCTTCGAGATGTTTTTCCTGTTCGTCATCGCGGTGCAACTGGCGCTGTTGTTTCAAGTCCCCCGCCTGTTGGCCGTTCCGACCGACGCCGAACCAATCCATCTCGCCGGCGCCCTCGGCCGCCCCGTCCGTTCCCTCGGATTTCTGGTCAACCTCGTCGGCTACCGGCCGAAAGAGCGGAAGCCGGACAAAGACGGGCCGTGAAAGAAGATGGACGGGGCTTGCAGCGTTTTAAAATCGAGAAACGCGCGCCGGAGTTGATCGCTCAAGAAGTGGAGCACCGGATGATTTCTGGAAAGTCGGTGATTGGCGGAAAATAGGTTGGCGTGTGTCGATTTCAGTTCGCCAACGCGCAAAGCCTTTTTTTAGGAGAGAAGGTCGCTATCGGTCGGCGATTTGGCGGGTGTGGAGGCTGGCCGGTTCGACATGGCGACCATGGGATTCCCAATAGCCGTAACTCCAACCGTAATTTTCCAGATTCCATTCGTGAAACGGACCTTGCGCCCGTTCGCCAATATGCCCGATGGCCCAATTCTGGGCAGTGGGCGGCTGTTCGCAGATCAACGTTCCCCGAGTGTTCCATGCCACGTAGTTGGCCGCCGCCCAACCGTGGCCGGAACCAAAGCGCAGGCGGTTCATCAAGGCGATGGAACGCTCCTCGGTGACATTGTCATAGAGACCGCCAACCGACCAGCGGTGATGCGCTTCGCTGTGGGTCAGGCTCCGCGCCGCAAACGAGTCCGAAAACACATTGGGCCCGGAAACCCGGGAGTTTACAACGAAGGCGTGCCGCATGTTGATGGTGTAGCCGTTCCGCAACAACCCGTTTTGTCCGCTGAAATGAAAACCATAGCGCCCCACATACACAACGGTTTCCAAATGGTAGCGT
>PXDN01000352.1 GCA_003566375.1 Opitutia bacterium | reverse complement strand
CTCGCGGTCCTTTTTCTCAACGCCTTGTTTGGTCTCGAAGACGAAGCAGGCGCGTTTGTAGCAGTCGATGTAGCCGGTGGGGGAGGATTTTGGATTTTGGATCTCGTATTGTGGATTCAAGTCCGGGCCTGCGGCCTGTTTGGTGGAAGCTCCATCTTGCCGCTTGTTTTCAGAAAAGCGTCTGGCCTGCGACGAGCTCAGCCGAGTCGAAGCCGCTTCCACGTTGCTGTGCATCTCGACGCCGCGTTCGAAGATGTAGGCGTTTGCGGTGTTGTCGGAGGAGGAGGGATACGGACGGGGTACGTCGAGGAGGTCGCAGAGTTCGGAGATGAAGAGCTGATAATTGGAGCGCTCGCCTCCGTCCTTGCCCTTCCAGCGGGCGATGAACGCCTCGACCGCCGGATCGGCGGAGGCGGAGACCGGGGGCACGGGGTCCATCACTGAGCCTTGCCTCTCTGGATTCATGCCGCTCGCCATCCGAAATTCAGCCTTTGAACTTTGCCAGGGGATTGCACGGAATTCGATTCAACCCAAATCCTTGCCGGTGAAAAGGAAAAAGTGCGGGAGGATTGCAGGGCGGGGAGCAGGGAGCGGGGAGCGGGGGCACGGGGCGAGGGGAGCGCCCTGCTTAAGCGGGCGACATGCGGTTTGTAAGCGGATCCTATTGGGCTTCGCTTCGCCGCCTAAAGGCTGGCGCTCCCAAGAGCCTTCTCTCGAAAGCAAGATAGCTGGGTGGGTAATCCGGCGGCTCGTCAGCTTTCAGGTGAACGATATCTCACCCATAGGCGGCTTGTCGGGTTTGATGTGACCTGACGGCCCCATTTTCCCTTGCTTGGCGGATTTCCTTCGCGATACCATCGCCAAACAATTGCGGGTGGTGTTTTAAAGTTGGTGATGACCGAGAAACCGTCAGTTTATATCGAAACCACAATCCCCAGCTTTTTGACCGCTCGGCCGTCCGTTAATCTGATCGTCGCCGGAAAGCAGGAAGTGACGCGGCAGTGGTGGGAGCGCAGAAGGGAACACTATCACCTCTTTCTTTCTCAATACGTCCTCGATGAGGCCGCTGGCGGCGACTCGGAAGCGGCAGGGAAAAGGCTCGAAGCAATCGACGAGATCGAATTACTGGAGGTGGATGAAGAGGTTCTTCGCCTCGCTGGCGAAATCATGAAGACTGGATTGATTCCCGAGAAAGCCCAGACGGATGCCGCGCATATCGCGGTAGCCACGCGCCACAGCATGGATTTTCTTCTCACCTGGAACTGTACCCACATTGCGAACGCCGAGATTTTGAGTAGGATTAATTTCGCGGTGATAAATGCAGGACATTTGCTACCGACCATTTGCACGCCTGATGAGCTTTTTGGAGGAGAGAACGATGAAACCTGACCCGATTGTTTCCGAAGTCCGCAGGCAACGGATGGCGATACTTGAATCCTTTAATGGGGATTTCGAGAAGATGTCCAGGGACGTCATGAAACGTCAGTGGCAGGGCGGCCATAAGGTGGTTTCCAGACCCAAACGGAAACCCCTGCCCGATGCCGCACCCAATGCCTACCCGCCGCAGGGGAAATAGTTTCCTCCGCGTGCCTGGACAAGGCGGAAGCAGGAAGCGGGGAGCAGGGAGCTAGGGGAACGCCCTGCTTAAGCGGGCGACATGCGGTTTGTAAGCGGATACTATTGGGCTTCGCTTCGCCGCCTGCAGGCTGGCGCTCCCACAAATGGACGGATTTCGGCGTTGTAAGAAGGAGCGCCCTGCTTTAGCGGGCGACATGCGGTTTGCAAGCGGATCCCTCGGGGCCTCGTTTCGCCGCCTGAAGGCTGGCGCTCCCACAAATGGACGGATTTCGGCGTTGTAAGAGGGAGCGCCCTGCTTAAGCGGGCGACATGCGGTTTGTAAGCGGATCCCTCGGGGCCTCGCTTCGCCGCCTGAAGGCTGGCGCTCCCACGAGCTTTCTGTCGAAAGCGCAGACACCCCTGATTTCATGGCAAGAAAACACCGACCCTGAAAGGATCGCAGCCGCTGCCACCACCCCAGTCGGGGTGGGACCGTTTGCGAAATTGTATCCGGTGGTGTCGCCCGTGTCTCGCTCACCACCGGCCCGCCCTGGGCAGGCCGGTGGTGAGCCACATGCCAGGAACTTTCCGGGTTCAAGGTTTTGTGTAGCCTGAACAAGCAGGATGCTGGTGTTACTTTGCGGTCACTGGCAGGCCTCGCAGTCTTCGCCGTTGCGCATGGCTTCGATGCTGCAGGCTTTCTTTTCCTCTTCGGTAAAGGCCCGCTTTTCCCCGTTGGCGCGGGCGTCTTTTTTCAGGGAGACGGTCGCTTTCTCGATGTTGGAGGCGCCGAGGGTGCGGAGGTAGTAGGTCGTTTTCAACCCTTTCCGCCAGGCGGCGCGGTACATGTGGGAGAGGGTTTTCATGTCGGGGGTGCCGAGGAAGAGGTTGACCGACTGGCTTTGGTCGATCCATTTCTGCCGCCGGGCGGCGGCGTCGATGAACCATTGGTAGCCGATGTCGAAGGCGGTCTGGTAACGCTCTTTCAGGTCGGGCGGGACGACTTCGATGTGGGTCAGCTCGCCGTCGAAGTATTTCAGGTTGTCGATCATCTCCTGGTTCCAAAGGCCGCGGGCCTTGAGGTCGCGCACCATGGGGGCGTTGAGGACGATGAATTCGCCGGAGAGGTTGCTCTTGACGAAGAGGTTTTTGTAGGCCGGCTCAATGCAGGGGGAGGTGCCGGTGATGTTCGAGATGGTGGCGGTCGGCGCGATGGCGAGGACGTTGCTGTTGCGCATCCCCTGCTTGGCGATTTTTTCGCGCACGGGGGTCCAGTCGAGTTTGCCGCCGCGGGGCACGTCCACCGTTTCGCCGCGTTCTTTCTCCAACAGATCGAGGGTGTCCTGCGGGAGGAGGCCGCGGTCCCATTTCGACCCTTTGTAAGTGGAGTAGGTGCCGCGCTCGGCGGCGAGATCGCTGGAGGCTTCGTAGGCGTAGTAGGCGACGGCCTCCATGATTTCGTCGTTGAACTCGACCGCCTCCTGGGAGGCGAAGCGGACGTGGCGTTGGTAGAGGCAGTTTTGCAGGCCCATGACGCCGAGACCGACCGGGCGGTGGCGCGAGTTGGCGGTGCGGGCCGCCTCGGTCGGGTAGAAGTTGATGTCGATCACGTTGTCGAGCGCGCGCACGGCGGTGCGGATGGTGTCGCGCAATTTGGCGTGGTCGATTTCGCCTTTGTCATCGAGGGGGTTGTCGAGAATGACCGAGCCGAGGTTGCAGACGGCGGTCTCGTCCTTGCCGGTGTTCAAGGTGATCTCGGTGCAAAGATTGGAGGAGTGGATCACGCCGCAGTGGTCCTGCGGGCTGCGGAGGTTGCAGGGATCCTTGAAGGTGATCCACGGGTGGCCGGTCTCGAAGAGCATCTGGAGCATTTTCTTCCAGACGTCGATGGCCGGGAGGGTTTTGCCATAAATTTTGCCCTCTTCGGCGAGCTTTTCGTATTCGAGATACCGTTCCTCGAATTTTTGGCCGTAGAGTTCGTGGAGGTCGGGCGTTTCGTTGGCGCGGAAGAAGGTCCAGTTTTCTCGGGCCTCCATCCGTTTCATGAACAGGTCGGGAATCCAGTTGGCCGTGTTCATGTCGTGGCAGCGGCGGCGGTCGTCGCCGGTGTTGCGGCGGAGTTCGAGGAAGTCGTAGAGGTCGTTGTGCCAGGTTTCCAAATACGCGCAGCCGGAGCCGCGGCGTTTGCCGCCCTGGTTGACCGCGACGAGCTGGTCGTTGTGGAGCTTGAGGAACGGGATAACCCCCTGGCTCTCGCCGTTGGTGCCGGAAATGTGGCCGCCGGTGCCGCGCACGGCGGTCCAGGAGCCGCCGAGGCCGCCGGCCCATTTGGAGAGGAAGGCGTTTTCGGCGATGCCGCGCAGCATGATCCCCTCGATGGAATCCTCCACGTAGTAGAGGTAGCACGACGAGAGCTGCGAGTGGAGGGTGCCGGAGTTGAAGAGGGTGGGGGTGGAGGAGCAAAACCGGCGGGTGCGGTAGAGTTCGTAGAGGGCGATGACCCGGTCCTCGCGCTCGTCTTTGTCTTCGGGCATGAAGAGGCCCATGGCGACGCGCAGCCAGAAGATTTGCGGGGTTTCGAGGCGGCGCTCGCGCTTGCCGGTTTTGTCCACGATCAGGTAGCGGTCGTAGAGAGTCTGGATGCCGAGGTAGTCGAACCCGAGGTCGGCCGACGGGTCGAGGGAGGCGGCCAGTTTGTCGAGGTCGTAGTCGAGCAGGCGCGGATCGAGACGCTGGATTTCGATGCCGCGGCGTAGGTACTGCGTGAAATAGCGTTGGTGGGCTTCCTTGAGGCCGCCGATGCCGTCGCGCAGGATGTCCCAGTCGAGCACCTCTTCGTAGATGTAAGAGAGGAGAATGCGTCCGGCGAATTTGGTGTATTCGGAATCCTTTTCGATGAGGGTGCGGGCGTTGAGGATGACCGTGCTTTTGAGGTCGGCCTCGGTGATGTCGTCAAAAAGGGAGCGGCGGAGTTCGGTTTCGACCTCGTCTTCAGAGATCGGCAGATCGAGATCGATCATGGCAAAACGGATGCGCGCGCGCAGGTCGGCGCCGTCCCAGAAAACGGATTCGCCGGAGGTCTTCTTGACCACGATCATCGAGTCCTGGGCGGGCTCCCGTTCGGACTCGACGGCGGTTTGGGCGCGCATGGCGGCGCGATCGGCGCGGTAGAGGATGTAGTGCTCGGCCACCTTGAAATGGCCGGCTTTCATCAACTCCTCCTGCACGATGTCCTGAATCTCCTCGATGTGGAAAAACGCCTGGCCGGCGGCGCGCACCCGGTCGGTCACCGCCTGGGCGATTACGGCGGCGGGGGCGGAGTCCTTGCGCAGGGCGAGGAACGCTTTGCGGACGGCGATTTCGACCTTGGTCGGGCTCCACGGCACGACTTGGTTGTTGCGGCGGATGAGGCGGACGGTGCCCGGTTCGGCGGTTGGCCGGAGGCGGAGGGAGCGTTTGAGAATGAGCGCGGTGGCGACGTCGTAGGCGGTGTTGTCGGCGAGGGTTTTCTCAATCAGGACATGCAAGTCGTCGGTGCGGACGCGCGGCGGCTGGCTGTCGGTGCTCACCATGCGGAGGTTGGAGGTCACCTCCAGGGTGATGCGGGCGACGAAGCGGCGGTTGTCCTCGTTGAAGACGTCATGGTTGCCGCGGGAGATTTCCAAGTCGGCGAGGGCTTCCCCCACGCTTTGGGCGACTTTGGCCGGGTCGTATTCCTCCTCGCCGCGGGTGCTGATGACGCGGGCGTCGGTGCGGGGGAGTTCGGCGCCGGCGAGCGCTTCGCCCCAGGCGAAGTGCGGTTTTTGGTCAGGCGTTTTGCTGACCTGGGCTTTGAGAGCGATGTCTTCGGTGAGATTGGATGGATACATGGTGTGAGATTTTGGATTTTGGATTGCGGATTTTGGATTGGAGTGCGGCGCTTCGCGCGGGTGGGTGGGTGTGAAATTTTAGATTTTGGATTTTGGAGTGCGGATTTTCGCGCGATCCAAAATCCAAAATCATGAAGGCGGTTTTCGTCTGGCGGTTTTGATGGAGGAGGCGACGATGGCGGTGAGTTCATCGGCTTCCCGGTGGAGGTGTTGAACCCGGTTTTCGGGCAGGAGACCGCCTTCCATGATGAGTTCCATCCAGTAGGCGGATTCGTCGGCTTCTTCCTCCACGGTCCCGAGGCGCGCGACAAAGTCCGCCCGGGAACGGCCGCGGCAGGCGGCGCGGTAATTCGCGCCCACCGAAGTTCCGGAGCGAACGAGTTGGTTGCCCAGTGCCCTTCCCGAGGTGGAGTTGGGCAGCGCGTCGACCAAAGCAATGACGCGCAAGGCAAATTGCTTGGTCCGTTGCTTGAGTTCGCTTTCGTTCATGGCGATCAAAGGTTTGAATCGTAACCTACGTTACTTCCAGAATCGGTTGCGGAGCGGTTGTTAAATCCAAAATCCGCGATCCAAAATCCAAAATTCCTCAAAGGTCGTCGTCGTCGGAGTTTTGGAGGGAGCTGGCTTTTTGGTATTCGGTGACGCGGCCCTCGAAGAAGTTTTGCTCCTTCTGGATGTCCATCATTTCGGCCAGCCACGGGAGCGGGTTTTTCACTCCGGCGGTCAGGGGCGGCAGGCCGACGCTTTCGAGGCGGCGGTCGGCGATGTAGTCGATGTATTGAATGAATTCGTCGGCGCTCAGACCGACCGCGTTGACCGGGAGGCAGTCGCGGATGAATTCCTTTTCCAGATCGACGGCGGTCCGCATCAGGTCGGTCAGCTCTTCGCGGAAATCTTCCGTCCAGACGTCCGGGTTTTCCTCGATGAGGTCCATCAGGAGATTGCGGAAGAGTTTGATGTGGTTGGACTCGTCGCGCAGGGTGTAGCGGAACATTTGACCGATGCCGGGGAATTTGTTCTGGCGGTAGAGGGAGAGAACCATGCCGAACAATCCGTAAAACTGGGTCCCCTCCATGCACTGGCCGAAGACGAACATGTTTTTCGCCAGCAGTTGCTTGTTGGCGGTCACGGTCAAATCGAGGTCGCGGCGCAGGTTTTGGCTGGTGCGGGTGACGAATTCGTTTTTCTTCACGATGGTTGGCACGTCCTCAAACATCGCCTCGCATTCGTGGGGGTTGATGCCGAGCGAGGAGATCATGTAGAGGAGCGAATCGGCGTGGATGTTCTCCTCGTGGGCGTGACGGCCGAGCACCAGCTTCAGTTCGGGCGCGGTGACGTTTTCCCGGACGACATGGATAACGTTGTCCCCGACGATCCCCTCGGCGGCGGAGAAGTAGCCGATACCCATCATGATAATCCAGCGCTCGACGTCGGAGAGCAGGTCGGGGTGGCGCCATTGCTCGATGTCTTTGTTCATCGGCACGTCCTCCGGTTCCCAGTGGTTGGCCTTCATGGTTCGGTAGAGGTCGTAGGCCCACTGGTATTTCAGGGGGAGGAGATTGAAGGTCATCGTCTGGCGGCCGTTGATGACGCGTTTGGCCGCGTAGGCGGCCTCGGCTTTGGTTTGGTCGAGGACGAACGATTTGTTGCCGATTTGATAGATTTTTTCCATGTCAATAGAGTCTGCGGAGCGGTTCCTTTGCTTGTGATTTTACAGGGTGAGGCGCTTCGCGAAAAGCGCGGACGGCTGATCCGCCGCCGTTGGTTAAATAGTAGGTTAGAAATAAAGGAAAAATCGGCCAGCGGGTGAAGCCTTTTTTTGAGAAATTTTTCGGGCCAACACTAGATATGGGGGTGTCGGGGTCACAAGCCCACTATATCTAGGGTCTTGGCAAAAAGTCATCCACGCGCGACCGGGTGGAAACCTCCGGGGGCGGAATGGAAACGGGGATGGCCGGACAACGCGGAAAAGCCTGCGCCGCCCGGCGGATTCTGGCGAGAAAAATGGATTCACATTTTACTCACAGACCGGGACGGCCAATCACCCGGCGGGGTGCCTGGCCACGCCCGCGGGCGGCGGGCCGATTCGGCCCCGGTTTTTTCACCCCCGCCGGCCCGCGCGCCGGTTCGGCCACGATTTTCATTTGTCCGTTGCAAAGCCGGCAATCCTCCACCTAGGGTGATTCTTTCCGAATCATGATTTCGCGTATCTTAAAATCGCTCTCCGGTCGCCATTACCGGACCTTTGTCAAGCGCGCCCAACCGGTTGTGCGCAAGATTAACGCCGTGGAGGAGTCCTACCAAAGTCTCTCCGACGATGAACTGCGCGCGAAAACCGACGAGTTCAAGAAACGCGTGGCCGACGGGGAGCCTCTCGACGATCTTTTGCCCGAAGCGTTTGCCGCCGTCAAAAACGCCGCCCGCCGCCTCCACGGCAAAACCATCACGGTTTGCGGCCACGAGCTGCTTTGGGAAATGGTTCATTTCGACGTGCAGCTCATGGGCGGTCTCGCCCTGCACCAGCATTACATCGCCGAAATGGCCACCGGGGAGGGGAAAACCCTGGTCGCCACCTTGCCGCTTTACCTGAACGCGCTCAGTGGCAAAAACTGCCAGCTCGTCACGGTCAATGACTACCTCGCCCGCCGCGACTCCGAATGGATGGGCTACCTCTACAACTTTCTCGGATTGACCGTCGGGTGTATCCAAAATCAGATGCGCCCCGCCGAGCGGAAAGAGGTCTATGCCCGCGACATCACCTACGGAACGGCGTCCGAGTTCGGCTTCGATTACCTGCGCGACAACGGCATGGCCACCCGCAGGGAGGATCAGGTGCAGCGCGACCACTATTTCGTCATCATCGACGAAGTGGACCAGATCCTGGTCGATGAGGCGCGCACCCCGCTGATCATTTCCGGGCCTTCGCCGATCCAGCGGGAGCAGGTGTTTACCCGCCACAAGGCGCTGATCTCCCGCTTGGTCAACGAACAGACCAAGCTCTGCAACCGCATCATTTCCGATGCCAGGGAGGAATTGGAAAAGGAGGACGGCGACCGCCGGACCGCCGGCCTGAAGATGCTACAGGTCAAGACCGGGATGCCGAAGAACAAGCAGCTTCTCCGCCTGATCGAATCCGGCGAATACCGGAAGTTGCTCGAAAAGATCGATCTCGAAATGAACAGCGACATCAACAAGGCGTTGATGTTCGAACTCAAGGAGGAGCTGTATTTCGTGGTCGATGAGAAGCAGCACCACGCCGACTTGACCGAAAAAGGCCGCCATTTCCTGACCCCGGAAAATCCGGACGCCTTTGTCATGCCCGATCTCCCGACCCGTTACATGGAGATCGAGAAAGACACCTCCACCACGCCGGAGGAGAAGGAGAAGTTGAAGTCCGAAGCCCAAGGGGTGTTCGAGCGCATCAGCGAGGATATTCACGCCATCAGCCAGCTCCTGCGCGCTTACTGCATTTACGAAAAAGACGTCCGCTACGTGGTGCAGGACGGCAAGGTCATGATCGTGGACGAAAACACCGGCCGCGTGATGCCCGGCCGGCGCTGGGGCGACGGCCTGCACCAGGCGGTGGAGGCGAAGGAAAACGTCACCATCGAGCGGGAGACCCGCACCTACGCCACCATCACCATCCAGAATTATTTCCGGATGTATGACAAACTCGCCGGCATGACCGGGACGGCCGAGACCGAGGCCAACGAGTTTCACGACATCTACAAACTCAAGGTGATGGTGATCCCGACGCACAAGCCGTGCCAGCGCCTCGACCACAACGATGTTATCTACAAAACCCGGCGCGAAAAATACAACGCCGCCCTCGCCGAGATCCAGGAGGCCAACAAAAAAGGCCAGCCGGTGCTCGTCGGCACCGTATCGGTGGAAGCCTCCGAGTTGCTCAGCCGCATGCTGCGGCGGGTCAACATCGCCCACAACGTGCTCAACGCCAAGAACCACGCCCTGGAGGCGGAGATCGTGGCCCGCGCCGGGCAGCGCGGCTCGGTTACCATCGCCACCAACATGGCCGGCCGCGGCACCGACATCAAACTGGGCGAGGGGGTGGCCGATGTCGGCGGTCTCTTCGTGATCGGCACCGAGCGCCACGAGTCGCGCCGCATCGACCGCCAGCTCCGCGGCCGTTGCGCCCGCCAGGGGGATCCCGGGCAAAGCAAGTTTTTCATTTCGCTGGAGGATGACCTGATGCGTCTTTTCGCCTCCGGTGGGCTGGTGGCCAAGATCATGGAGAAAACCATGGTCGAGGACGAGGAGTTGGAACACCCGCTGTTGAACCGCTCCATCGAGTCGGCCCAGAAAAAGGTCGAGCAGCAAAATTACTCGGTCCGCAAACGCCTCCTGCAATATGACGACGTGCTCAGCCAGCAGCGGCAGGTGATTTACGACTTGCGGAATGAAGCCATCCGCGGCGACAACCCGCGCGAGATCATTTTCGAGATGTTCGAAGAGGAACTCGGGGTGCGTTTCGACGACGCCGGCTACGGCGGCAAGCAGGCTCCCACGGACCAACAGATCGAGGGCCTGGTCGGCTGGATAAACACCCATTTCCCGGTTTCCATGAAAGTGGAGGAACTGCGGGGGCTCGATGAAGAGGCCGCCCGCACGCTGATCCGCGAAAAAGTGGAAAAGGCTTACTCGGTCAAGGAATCGGTCGAAAATCCGGAATCGCTGTTGATGCTGGAGCGGTACGTGGTCATCAGCCCGATCGACCGTCACTGGCAGGACCATCTCACCGAAATGGAGGAACTCCGCCGCAGCGTCGGCCTGCGCGGCTACGGCCAAAAGGATCCGCTCATGGAATACAAGAGCGAGGCCTACGGATTCTTCGAGGAGATGATGGGAACTATCCGCCGGGACATCTGCACCGGTCTTTTCCGCCACGCCACCAATGTCAACGCGTTTGAAAACATGCTCTCGATCCTCTCCCGGGGCGCCCGCGAGCAGGGACCGGCCGACGCGGCGGCTCCAACGGCGGTCGGTGCGGCCGCCGCCGGGGGCAAACCCGCGCGCGAGGTCGAGCTGCCCAAGGTCACGGTGACCCGGGAATTGCCGAAAGTGGGGCGCAATGATCCCTGCCCGTGCGGCAGCGGGAAGAAATTCAAAAAATGCTGCGGCGCCTGACGAGTCTTCCGGCGGTCCGGCCCGCGCCGCCGCCATCGCGCCCGGCCCGCTGACGTTCTCCCATGTTCAGCTACCGAAACTTGTCCGTGGTTTCCCCGGCGGGAACCGTTTTGGTCGAAAAGGTTTCGGGATCGTTTCTACCGGGTGGGATGAACGCCGTGATCGGCCCGTCCGGTTGCGGCAAGACGACGTTGCTCAAGGGACTCCTCGGCTTGGCGAACCGATCGGAGGGGACCGTCGATCTCGACGGCGCCCCGGTCAACACGCCCGACGATATGCTCGGGCGGGTGGGGTTTGCCCCGCAGTTCAGCATCGCCCATCCGAAACTGACGGTGGCCGAGAGCCTGCGCTTTCACCTCGAGTTGCTGGTGCGCGAACCGGCGGAGCGGGCGCGCCGGTTTGACAAGGTGATCGGTCTGGTCGGATTGGCCGCCCACGCCGACAAGCAGGTGGCCAACTTGAGCGGCGGCCAGCTGAGGCGGCTCGGGCTGGCCCTGGAGTTGATCACCGATCCGGTCTGTCTGTTTTGCGACGAGGTGACGTCGGGGCTGGATCCCCAGTCGGAGGAGATGGTGCTGGAGTTGCTGCGCCGCCTCTGCCGGGAAGAGGGGAAGACGGTGGTCTGCGTCATCCACAATCTCGGGCGGATGGCGTTCTTTGACCGCGTGACCGTGTTGCACCACGGGCGCATGGTTTACGAGGGCGGGGGAGACCGGTTGCCGGCCCGTTTCGGCATCGGCAATGTCCACGACCTTTACGACCGCCTGGAAGAAGAGCCGGTCGAACACTGGGTGGCGGCTTGGGAACGGAAGGCGGAGGAGGGGAAACCCGGAGACGCGCCTCCGCCCGAACCCCCGCCGCCGGCCGCGCCCGCCAATCCGCCGGGCGCATGGTCGCAAACCGGCGTTTTGCTGCGGCGGCGCCTGCGCCTCATGGTCCGCGACCGCGGCTACCTCGGGCTGACCTTGGCCATCACCTTTGGGTTTCCCCTGCTGGTGGTGATTTTCGCCCTCGGCGGCTTGCCGCAAATCGAGAGCCTGCGGCTGGCCCATGACCCGAATTTCCTCGAAGCCATGCGCAGCCGCATGGAGTTTCAACTGGAAGCCTCCCGCACCGCCACCCTGGTCTCCGGGCTGGTCATGTTTCAGGTGATCCTGCTGACGTTGATGGGCAGCAACAACGGCGCGAGAGAGATCGCCGCCGAGCGCCCGGTTTACGAAAAGGAGCGCCTTTCCGGTCTTCACCCGGCGGCCTATGTCGCCTCCAAGGCGCTTTTCGTCACCGGACTGGGGTTGTTTCAAGGAGCCTGGATGGCTGGTTTTGTGAAGGTCGTGTGCGGCTTTCCGGGGCCGTGGAGCGGGCAAATCCTCGCTCTTGGCGGAACGGCGGCCGCCATGAGCCTGGTCTGCCTGGGGCTCTCCTCCCTGTTTTCCTCCGCCGAAAGGGCCTCCCTGCTCTCGATTTATCTGGTTGGGTTTCAATTGCCGCTTTCGGGGGTGGTGCTGGCCCTGCCGGATTCCCTCGTCTGGTTGGTGCGTCCGTTCATCAGCGCCTATTGGGGATGGGCCGGCTACCTGACCACCATGAAGGACACCCGTCTCTACGACGCCGTCATCATGTATTCCGATACCTGGCTTTCCCCCGTGGCCATGGCCGCCGCCGTGCTCGGCCTGCACGCGGTGGGCGGTCTGTTGATGGCTGTTTGGGGTTGTCACCGGCGCGCCTGGACGTAACCTTTCATTGGTTAATTATGAAGTTTTCCCCTCGACCGGTTTTCATTCTCGGCGGCATCGTGCTGGCGGCGCTCTGCGCGGCCGGGTTCTTTTTCGTCTTTGGGCAAAACAAATTCCGCCACCTGGAGGCGTTTCCCGCCGAGTTGTACCTGGAAACCCCCGACGCGTTGCTGGGAAACCGCTACGTGCTGGACGTGTGGATTGAAAGCCAACTGGCCTGGCGGGAGGACACCGGGCGCCTGATCGAAGTGCGGACGGCGGCGGGAAACCGGCGGTTGCCGGTTTTCGTGCCCCGCCTGCTGCAACAAAACCTGTATGTCGGCCAACGGTATCTGCTGGATGTCCGCGTGCGCGACGGAGGACTGATTCATGTTCACAATCTCGATAAATACTGAACGCCCCCGGCTGCTTGCGGCCGCCATCGTTTTACTGGCCACGGCCGCCGCCGTTTCCGCCCAGGCGCCCGCCTCCCGTCCCGCGGAGACGTCCCCGCGCCCCGCCGCGCGCTCCTCTTCGCAACCGGCGGTCGATTCCGCCGGGTTGTTTGAGAGCAACACCCTGCTGCAGATGCTCGACCGCTCCTTCAACACCGAGACCGATTCCTTCGATCCGGAAGAGGGCACCTTTTCGTGGAAAGGGCGGACCTTCCAGTTGCAAAACACCCGCCTGTTCAAATCCCGCTTCGAGCGCTACCTCGACATGCCGCCCTCCGTAGCGGAGGAGAACCAGCGGTATCAGGATTTGCTCGACGACATTTTCGACCGGCTCTCCACCCGCCGGCGGAGCAATCCCGAAAATGTCGAGACCGCCTGGCAAATGCTCTTTGACGCGGGCGAATACGACGCCGACGGCGGCAGCTCGCTGGTGGTGGCCAACCTGGTCTTCAACGCCTGGCGGGTGCGCGATGAATACCGGTCCGGCCAGCTTGGGCGCTCCGATATGGAACGCGACCGGCGCTATGCCGAGGCGATCGTGACCAACCGCGGCCGTCTCCTCCAACAACTGCAGGACGAGCGCCGCCGCATTCAGGGAGATGAGGCCGGTGACGGCTCGCTCGGGTCCGACATCGATTTCCGCCGCCGGGATCTCGCCGAGATCGAAGCCAAAATCAAAGCCCTGGAAGCCCAGGGCGCCCTCACCGGACAACAGGCCAAACTTCAGTTCCAAAGCCAAATCATCGGTTTCCTGTTGCAGCGCCGCTTCCAGCACGCGCTGATCTCCTCCGCTTTCTACCGCATCATTTTCCGCGGCACCGCCCAAACCCTGGAGGTGGGCCAGTCCGAGATGGAGGCGTTTTTTCCCGACACCGAACTGGTCCCCTCGATTGAGTCGATTGAGTTTCTCGCCCGCGAGGCCATCGCCGACGTTGGCGCCGGAATGGGGGCGGTCGAAAACGCGTTTGCCGAAGGCCGCCTGATCAACGCCCTGCAGCGGTTGCAGGAAAGCTTTTTTCTGGGGGAACACCTGCAGCCGGTGCAGCGCTTCGATTACGCCAAGCGGCAAACCCTGCTCGACGTGTACCGCCGCATGGAGGAGACGCGCAAACTGGCTGATTTGCGCGACTACGACGCGGTGGAGGAGAGCGCCCTCGAACTGCGGGAACTCGCCCGCGACTTCCGGGGCAGCGAGGTTTTTTCCGCCGTTCGGTCCATCAAGCGGGTCAGCAATCTCTCCCTCTTTTCGGCCCGCCAGGCGCTGTCCACCGGGGACATGGACCGCGCCGAGGCAGCGCTTTCCCGCGCGTCGGCCGCGTGGCCCTTGAATCCGGCGCTGGAGGATTTCACCGATCAGATCGCTTCCCAGGTCGATGTCTCCACCCAGGCGGTGCGGTTTTTCGACGAAGCGTATGAGCGGGGAGACTACCGGCGGATTTTTGACCGCCGCAACGAGGTCGCTCCCGGCCTTTACCGCGACCCGGAACGCTCGGAACTGCTGAAGGAGGTCATCGACAAGATTGCCCGCATCGACATGCTGCTGGCCCAGAGCAAGGAGATGGTCGCCCAAAACAATCCGTATGCCGCTTGGGAGATGCTCGCCCTGGCCGGCCGCATCGACTCCAACGACGTGGCGCTCAACCGCGAAAAAGCAACCCTGGCACCCCGCGTGGCCGCCTTCGTCGGCGTGCTCGAAGCGGCCGGGCGGGAGGAGAGCGAAGGCCGCCACGCGGTCAGTTTGTCCCGTTATTTGGAAGTCCGTGAATTGTATCCGGCCAGCCAACTCGCCCGCCAGGGCATCGAACGGGTCGGCCGGTTGCTGATGGACGAACTGGCCGGGGAACAAGCCAACGGCCTGAATTGATTGGGAACGAAGTCCGGGGGTGAACGCCGGGAGGCGAAACACGCTCCCGGCGATTCAACAATTCATGCAAACTGCGGCGCAAGGCCGGTCATTACTTTTCCCTTACGTCCACCCGCAGAAACACCTTCCCGGGATCGCCGTCGAAGGCGGTCTCCACGGTGACCAATTCCAGATTCTCTCCGGATACCGGATCGCGGCCGACTTCCCGCACGCTCTCCGGCCCTTCGCCCCAATCCGCCAGGTTCAGCGACGCCTGCGGCACGTATTCGATGTCGGTCGCGTCGGTGCGTTCAACGTAGGTAAGGCGAAGTTTGCCGTCCAGGATTTCCCGTTGGAGAAAGTCGCCGGGCACGGACGGAACCGAAGGATTGAGATGGAAGGCGTATTTCAGAAAATTCCGGATTCCGTCGCCCGCCGGATTCGCGTCGGGACCGATGACGTCCGGATCGGTCTCGTCCGGGAAATTCCCGGCCTGCCAAGTGGCGAAGGTCAAGCCGGTGGGTGTTGAATCGGACGAAAGCACCTCGATATCGACGCTGGTGAGGCTGAAGGAGTCGGCCCAGCTTCTATTCACCCAGATCGCGAAGGTGTCGAAACTGAAGGTGCTGCCCGCGTCTTCGTCCCAGGAAACCGTGGCTTCGGGGCCGATAGTGTCCCCAAAAAGGCTGAATGTGACGTTCACTCCATCGGCACCGCGCGCTATCAGGATCTCGCCGGAATAGTCGGTATTGTCGATAATCAATATGTCGTCGCCACCGGTTGCCCGGTTCGACCACACCGAGGCACCGCTCAATAGAGCGTTGTTTTCAGGGTTTCTCTCGCGGATGCGCATGGTGCTCGTTCCGGTGGCGTTTGGATTGAAAAAGCCCGCGTAGCCGGTGTAGCCGTTAAAGCGCGAGTGCGATGTGCCCTGGTTGTCGTCGGTGACCCGGCCGCTCCCCCCGGAGGAATCCATTACCCCGATGCGAACCGCGAGATTGTTGCCCCCGGCCGCGGTCATCTGGAAGTCGAATGCGAGTCGAAGGATCTCGCCGACGGCCAATGAAACAGGAGCCGAGTCGGTAAAATGGGTGATGAGTTGGGCGTTTTGCGCCGTTGTCGCGTCACTCTCGTCAAGACGCACCGTGAGATCCAACTTGATAATACCGTCTGCCGGTTGAGAAAGAACCTCACCCGCCGCTGTGTTTCCTGGTGAACCATACCACGCCGCCGTCCGCGGCAACTCCTGGACGAGGCGCTCGCCATCGACGAACTCTTCGTTCAAGAGGACGTTGTCGCTCACGGAAAAATTCAAGAACGCGAATTTGGGATCGCCCGCGGTGTCGCTGGACAACAGGCCGCCGAATCCGAACAGATTTCCGTTGCGCGGCTCAGTGATCGACGTGGATACGCTCTGAGAATGTCCCTGCTGGTCGGT
>PXDN01000223.1 GCA_003566375.1 Opitutia bacterium | reverse complement strand
GGCTCGCGGGCGGGTGGCGCTTGGTCCGGTTTCCTTCGTCCACCCTTTTTCCCGATCGTAATCCAAATCCATGGTTTCCTTGCTCCGCTTCCCGTTTAGTCTGGCCTTGGCCGCGGTCGCCGGATCATTCTTTCACGCCGTGGCCGCGGTCGAACCACCGGAGCGGAATCTGGTGGTGGCCGGGGGCGGCTCGCTCAGCAACGAGGTTTTGGGCGAACTGCTCACCCTCAGCGGGAAGGACGATCCGCGGGTGCTGGTGATCCCGCACGCCACCACGTTGGATAATCTCGAAACCCGGGGGGCGGAGACCCGCAACCGGTTTTTGTCGATGGGGATTTCCCAAGTGGACGTGCTGGATGTGAACAACCGCCCGGCCGCGCTGGCCTCCATCCAGGCGAGCGAGGCGATTTGGATGCCGGGCGGCAGCCAGTCGCGGCTCATGGCAGCCTTGGAAAACGCCGGCCTGGTGAAGGCGATCCGCGAGCGGGCGGCGGCGGGCGTGCCGGTGGGAGGGAGCAGCGCGGGCGCGGCGGTGATGTCGAACCTGATGCTGGCGGGCGGCTTTGAGACCCCATCCCTGTCGCGGGGGCTCGGTCTGTGGCCGGAGGTGGTGGTGGACCAGCATTTCACCGAGCGGGACCGGCTGCCCCGGCTGGAGACGGTGATCGAGGGGTTTCCGGGGCACACCGGGATCGGCATCGACGAACGGACCGCCGTGGTGGTGCGGGGCGACCGCCTGCGGGTGGCCGGACCAAACAACGCCACCCTGGTGCGGTTCACGCCCGACGCCTGGCCGCAACCGGAAATTACGGTGGAGGTGCTCGGAAGCGGAGAGGAAATGACGTTAACCGACGCCGGCCCGACCGCGGCGGCGGAAGTGCCGTTGCACGAGTGGCGTTTCGAGGACTCCTTCGGCACCGGATTGGCCGACGCGGTGAACAGCGTGAACCCCGGGGTTTCCTGGTCGGGCAATTTGGCTGATTCCGCCACCACCGGCACGGGCGTGTTCCGCATCCGCCGCAACGCTTCGGGTCTGAACCGGCGGGCCGACATCAGCGACTCGGTGCGGATCGACAAGGTGCGGATGATCGTGGAGATCGCCGGCTGGTATTTGCCGCCCCCTGGCGGGAGCCAACCGTTTATCCGGTTTGATTTCATGAATGGCATGGCGGCGGATTTACCCTCGGAAGTGACCGCCGGTTTCCGCCTCAACCGTCAGCCGGACGGGGCCGTCACCTTGCAGGCCGTCGCCAACGGCACGGCGTCGCCCGGCGCCCAGCAGAGCGCGGCGGAGCCTCTGTTTGGCTCCCTGCAAACCGAACCGCTGGCTGTTTCGGTGGTTTACGACCGGCCCCGCGACCGCTACGAAGTCAGTTACCGGGTGGGGGACGGGCCGTGGGAGGAATTTTTCACCGGCAACACCAGCGGGGTGCGCGAGGCGCTCTCGTTCCGCATGTTCGTATCGGGGGATTTCTCCGGAGGGGGCGCGGGCCGTTTTGACTTGGACCGGTTCGCGGTCAACGCCATTCCCGAGGGGCTGGGCGGGGTCGGCATTTTGCCCGGCTCCAGTTCGTTTAACCACCTCTTCACCGGGCGCAACGTGGTGGTGCCGGTCTGGACGTATCTGCCGCCCGACGCGCCGGAGGATCCGCCGATTGTCATCGTGTGCCACGGGATGGGGCGCAACGCCAGCGGCAACCGCAACAGCTGGCGGCAGCACGCCGACCGCCTCGGGTTTTTGGTCGTGGCCCCGGAGTTCACCGACGAGGATTTCCCGGGTTCGAACTATTACAACCTCGCCAACATGCGGACCTCCGGCGGCTCCGTGAACCCGCAATCGGTGTGGACCTTCCAAGCCATTGAGGACATCTTTGACGACGTGGTTGAGCGGATGGGGAGCAGCCGGGACAGCTACCACCTTTACGGCCATTCGGCCGGGTCGCAGTTCGTGCACCGGATGCTCTGGTTCATGCCTGCGATCCGGGTGGACCGGGCGGTGATGGCCAACGCGGGCTGGTACACCATGCCGGAAATTTCCACGTCGTATCCCCACGGGTTCGGGTCTGCGGGCGTGTCGCTGGACGTGATTCGCCCGCGGCTGGCCGGGCGCCACCTGGTTTTGCTGGGCACGGAGGACAACGACCCCGACCACCCGCAATTGTGCGGCTCGTCGGCTTGCAACGCCCAAGGCCCGCACCGGTTCGCGCGCGGCAACACGTTTTACGACGCCGCGGAGCATTTTGCCGGGTTGACCGGGACCGATTTCGGCTGGAGCCTTGGTTACGTGCCCGGAGTGGGGCACAGCAACGCGGGCATGGCCGCCCACGCGGCCAACTGGCTTTTCGGCGACTGGTCCGGGCGGGCGTCCCTGCTGCACAACCTGCCCGGGGATGAATACCGGCAGGATTTTTCCACCGGTTTGCCGGCCGACGCGGATAACCAGGCCGGGTGGCTCGACAACACGACCTTCCCGGGTTGGTCGGTCTATTTCGCCAACGGGGGGACTCCGTCTTCCTACCGTCTCGGCAACACGTCGGCGCCCGGTTCCCTGCAACACTGGCGGGCCGGCAACACCGCCACCCAGGGAGTGCTGGGGGGGCGCGCCAGTGAGACGTCCGGAGACATCCACCACGCCGTGCGCCTGACCAACAACACCGGCGGCCCGCTCTTCGGCTTCACCCTCGGCTACACGGGCGCCCAGTTTTACAACGCCAACACCGGAGTGCCCAAAACCATGAATGTCTCCTGGCGGATCGGCCCGCCCGCCAACCTGGCGGAAGGGGAATGGACCACGGTGCCGGAATTGGCCTTCACCACTCCGCAACCCGGAAGCGGGACTGGAAGCGGCGTTACCCTGAATCCGTTTTCTTCCGCCAACCGCGTTGCGGTGGGGCCGGTGGAAGTCGGCAATCTCTTTTGGCCGGAAGGAGCGGAATTGTGGATACGGTGGACCGATCCCCACGTTCCCAACGCCGACCACGGGGTCGCCATTGACAACGTGCTGGTCACCGCCTCGGCGGAGATGCCGGACGCGCCCGCTGACGTCCCGCCGCCGGGTATCCTGCGCGCGGAGGGCGGCCAGCTGCGGCTGGAACTCCCGGTTTCCCATCCGGGCCACCGCTACCAGTTGCAAACCTCGGTCGATTTGAGTGATTGGGAGGAGGACGGGCCTCCGTTGGACGGGGTTGGAACCGGGCTGGTTTGGGAGCGGGAAGTTGAAGATCCGGTCCGCTTTTACCGGGTAATCCGCACCCGCTGACCCGGGATGCCCGCGATGGCGTGGGGAACGGCGAAGGAAGGAGCTGATACCTCTTTCGGCTAAAACAGTTATGGCCCCCGCCGACCCGCGACAAGAGGCTTGCCACTGGGTCGTTTTTGTGGGTTTCGTTGGAGAAAATTTCAGGTGGGTGTCCCATTTCCCCCACGAAACCATTCAGTGAAACGCATCCTAGTTACTAACCAGCCCGAAGGGGTCGCGAAACTTGCCCGATGGTATCCCGCCATCGGAGATTTCACTTTGCTATCACCGGATGGCATAGAGCGGAACACGGAGTTTTCGGAGACGGACCTGGTGGTGTGGATGGCGAAAACACCTCCCGATGCGCTTGCCAAATCCATCGCCCGGCTCCACCCGGCTTTGCCGGAAAAGGCGGTGATTCTGGCTGTCGGCGGGGAAGGCATTCCGGGAGTGGACGGGGTTTTGCCTCTGGAGAGCCGGGTGGCCGCTTTCGCCATTGAGGCGGCGGCGGCACTGGTTTGCGGCAGGCGCGGGCGCGCCTCCGGCGGTGGC
>PXDN01000267.1 GCA_003566375.1 Opitutia bacterium | reverse complement strand
GATGAGCCCGCCTATGCCGAACCGGTCCGCTTGATGAATTCCCAAGGCGACCCGATTGACGTCTTCGGTCGGCCGTCGCCGAATTACGGCGACTTTAATGGCAACGGCCTGCCCGATTTGCTGCTCGGGTCCTTTATCGACGACTTCACCTTCTTCGAAAACATCGGCACCCGCGACAAACCGCTGTTTGCGCCGGGCCGCCGGTTGACCCGCAACGACGCCATCATCCGGATGGACCTCTGCATGATCACGCCCATCGCGATTGATTTCACCGGCAACGGGTGGCTCGATCTGGTGGTCGGCGACGAGGACGGACGGGTGGCGTTGATGGAACACACCGGAGAGGTGGTGGACGGGATGCCGATCTACCGCGAACCGCGTTACTTTCGCCAGAAAGCTGACAAGGTGAAATTCGGCGCTCTCGCCACGCCGGTTGGCTACGATTGGAACGGCAACGGGCGCGATGACATTCTCGTCGGCAACACCGCCGGGGAGATCGCCTTCATTGAAAACCTCGGCGGAGACCCGGTGCGGTGGGCGGCGCCAAAACTGCTGGAGGCCGGAGGTGAAGTCATCCGCATCCAAGCCGGTCCGAACGGTTCGATCCAGGGACCGGCGGAGGAAAAGTGGGGTTACACCACCCTGACGGTGGCCGATTGGAATCACAACGGACTGCCCGATCTGCTGGTGAATTCCATTTGGGGAAAAGTCATCTGGTATGAAAACACCGGCACGAGGACGGCGCCGAAATTGGCCGCCGCCCAACCGATTGAGGTCGAGTGGGAGGGCGCAACGCCCAAACCGGCTTGGTTCTGGTGGGATCCGGAAGGCCGGGAATTGGTCACCCAGTGGCGGACAACTCCGGTCGGAATCGACTGGACCGGGAACGGGTTGACCGACCTCATCATGCTCGACCACGAAGGCTACCTCGCGCTTTTTCGGCGGGAAAAGCGCGGCGACCAGGTGGTCCTGTTACCGGGAGAGCGGGTCTTTCGCTTCGAAGGCGAGGAGGGGCCCATGCGCCTCAACGACGGACGGGCCGGGCGCAGCGGCCGGCGCAAGCTCGCCATTGTCGATTTCGACGGAGACGGACGGCCCGACATTTTGCTCAACAGCATGAACGCGTCGTTTCTTCGTAATATCGGCGAGGAAAACGGGATGACTCTTTTCCGCGACACCGGGGCCATTGACCGGCGGCGGTTGGCCGGCCACACCAGCAGCCCCGCCACCATCCGCCTGACCGGTGGCGATCCACCGGATTTGCTGGTCGGCGCGGAGGACGGGTTCCATTACCATCGGAAAAACCCTTTTGCCCAACCACCGGATGTGGCTATAGCAACGGACTCGCTCGACATTGAAGGCCGCCATTGCGAACTCGGAAGGCTGTCCAACGGGGAACGCGCGTTCGCCAACCGCGATTACGTTTGGCAAGGCGTGCCGGAACGATTTGAAGGCTGGCGTTTCCTCCGCACCCATGGGGGCGAGCGTGTTTATGTTCAAGTGAAGGCCCGGCACGACACGGTGGTGCATTTTGCCACGGCCGCGACTCAAGGCGGCCTCAACCTCACCGGTTGGACAAAAGTCGAAAGCAAGCCATTCCTCTATACTACTTCGGACGGGACCGAGATGGCTGTTTACCGCCGGTCGGCAGCGGCGGGGGAGGTTCTCGACATTCCCCAGGGGAATTGGTCCGGCGGCATTTTGCTGATTCCGAATGAGGGCGGATAACGCGCCCGCTTCAGTAAGGACGGGCCCCAAAGGTGCTTTTTTTGCGGTCATGCCATGAGAGTTGTTTACGAACCGAAAAGCCCGCAATCCGGGGATGATCGGGCTGTTGCGCAAATTGTGCGGAGGCCGCGAGGTGGAACTGTTTCAGGAGATGGCGATGCTCAAACCGCCCGGCGGGCGTGAAAAGCCGTGGCACCAGGACCACGCCTATTTCAACCACCCGCTGGATACGAAAATCATCGGGGTGTGGATCGCCTTGGCGGATGTCGGACCCGAGAACGGCTGCATGTATTTATTGCCCGGTGCCCATCAACAAGGCCCGATTCCTCATTTCATGCGGCGGGATTGGCAGATTTGTGACGCGGAGATTTTCGAGGCGCTGGCCGGCCGGAGGATCGCGGCTCCCATGAAAGCCGGGGACGTTTTGGTTTTCGACAGCAAGTTGCCTCACGGCACACCAAAAAATCGATCCAACGGTTGGCGTTGGGCGGTGCAACTCCACTACCGTTCGGTTGGCTCGCCCGATTGTCCCGACGAAGAACGGCTGGCGGCTTTCGGCAGCGAGGGAAAAAACGTGACTTGTTGAGAGGAAGGTGTGCCCGTGAATGCATTTGCCTGGAAATGGAATCTGTTAAAACACCGCGGGGTTTTGTTGTGCGCCGGCTTTGGTTTGGCCGCCGTGAGCGCGCAAGGCCAGCACATGGAACGCCTCCTTTACAACCATCCGGGTTTGGTGGTCGAATTGGGGGTGGGGTTGTGTTCCCTGCCCAAGCCGATTGATTACAACGGCAACGGGTTGACCGATCTCCTGGTCACCGCCGGACAGGACGTGCCGGACGGCTTCACCTATTTCTTCGAGAACACCGGGCGCAAGGAAAACGGAATTGAAATCTTCAAGCCGGGAGTGCGGGTCGGGCCGAAGCACGAATTCTTCACGCCTTCGTATGTGGACGGGGAACTTCGTGTCCTCGCCTTCAACCGCGAATACGACCCGCGCGACCTCACCCGGTCATGGGAGATTTATCCCGATCCGAACTTTCACCAAATTGAAGGCATGGTTCGGGCGCGTCAGTGGAGCCAGGTTGATTTTAACGGCAATGGCGTCCTCGATCTGATTGTCGGCATCGGCGACTGGACTGAATATGGCTGGGACGATGCCTTCAATGAACAAGGTGAGTGGACGGCGGGGCCGTTGCGGGGCTATGTCTATTTGTTAGAGAACCGGGGAACCAGTGACCGGCCCGATTATGCGGTACCGGTGAAACTGGAAACCACGGACGGACGTCCCATTGACGTGTTTGGCCGGCCATCGCCCAATTTCGCCGATTTCACCGGCGACGGGAAACTCGACTTGATCTGCGGCGAGTTTCTCGACGGGCTGACTTTCTTTAAAAACGTGGGCACGCGAACGGAGCCGCGCTACGCCCCGGGTGTTCGGTTGAAACACGGCGGCGAACCGATCCGCCTCCGCGGGTCGATCATTCGGCCCACCGCTTACGACTGGACCGGCAACGGGCACGTTGATCTCGTGGTGGGTGCGGAGGACGGGAGCGTCGCTATGGTGAGACACACCGGGAAGGTGGATGCGGACTGGGTACCCGTTTTTGAACAACCGGTCTATTTCTTGCAGGAGGCGCTGGAGGTGAAGGGCGGTGTTTTGGTCACGCCCGTCAGCTTCGATTGGAACGGGAACGGCCGGGAGGATTTGATCGCCGGGACCGCCGCGGGGCACATTTTCTTTTTCGAAAATCTCGGTGGTGATCCGCTGAAATGGGCCCCTCCCCAAAAGCTGGAAGCCGATGGCCGGGTGATCCGCATCCTGGCCGGAGGCAACGGCTCCATCCAAGGACCGGCGGAGGCCAAATGGGGCTACACCGTCCTCAGCGTGGCCGATTGGAATCACAACGGTCTGCCCGATCTGGTGGTGAATTCGATCTTCGGGGAAGTCATTTGGTATGAAAATACCGGCACCAGAACCAACCCGCTCCTGGCCGCTCCGCGGCCCATCGAAGTCGAGTGGGAGGGGGACACGCCGAAGCCACCTTGGAACTGGTGGACTCCCAAGGGGAAGGAGTTGGT
>PXDN01000327.1 GCA_003566375.1 Opitutia bacterium | reverse complement strand
TACCAAACGGATCATTTTGAGCCCGCCCGCCGTGGAGGCGGAACATCCGCCGATCACCATCAGGGCCAGCAGCGACATGCGGCAAAAAAGCGGCCATTGATCAAAATCCTCTGTTCCAAAACCGCTGGTGGTGGAAATGGAAACCACTTGGAAAGCGGCGGCCCGCAAGCTGTGGTGCAGGTTTTCGGTTGTTCCGCTCGCTTCGAGGAACAGGGTGAACATGAAAATGCCAAAGCCAACCAGGATGTAGTAGGAAAACACCTCGGTGGCGCGTTTGCATTGCGCCCAATTCCGGTTCCAAACCAGCAGCAGAAAAAAGAAACTGGTGGCGCCGAGCATCATGAAAACGATCATGATCCATTCGATCAGCGGGCTGGAAAAGGCTGCGATGCTCTCGGAACGGGTGCTGAATCCGGCGGTGGATACGGTGGTGAAGGTGTGGCAGATCGCGTCAAACCAACTCATCCCGCCCGCCCATAGGGAAAAATAGCAGGCGGTGGTGAGGGTCAGGTAAATCAAAAACAACTGGAGAACTCCTTTGCGAACGCGGGAATGCTCCAGATCGGCGGACTGGCCGGTGCTTTCGTTGGAAAAGAGGATTTTACCCCCCGCGCCGAGAAAGCTGAGAATGGCCACGAAGAACACCACCACCCCCATGCCGCCGATCCACTGACTGAGCGATCGCCAAAAAATGAGGGAGCGGGGGAGTTCCTCCAGATTGGTGAGAACGCTGGCACCGGTGGTGGTGATGCCGGAGGTCGATTCAAAAATGGCGTCGGCCACCGGGTAGCCGTCGAGACTCAACACATACGGGATGGCGCCGACCAGCGAGGCGAGTATCCAGCCCAGCCCGATCACGCTGAGGGCTTCCTTGCGGAAAAACTTGGTGGAGGCGCCCCGGCCCAGATGGAAAAATCCGACCGCCAGCACGGCGGCGATGGCCCCGCTGAAGAGGAACGCGCTCTGGGTGCCGTCGTCGGTCGGTTGGCCCCCGTGGACGAGGCCGATGCCCCAGCAAACGAGAAACGCGAGGGTCATCGCGCTCATGATCAAACCGAGCAGGCGGAAAATGATCGGGTAATTCATGGGAAAGGGAAGCGGTTCAACCGTGAAGGATGGTCAACAGTTCCGGGATCAAATCTTTTTTGACAATGGCCACCAGGCGGTCACCGCCGTTGATTAGATCGTTGGCCCCGGGGACGGTGGCTTCCGTTTGGTGCAGGAGGCCGACCACCACGCTTTTGGCCGGCCACTTGATCTCCTTGAGCATTTTCCCGTCGGCGGGTGATTTGGGAAACACTTTCACTTCGATAATGTGGCTGTCGCCCGTTCCCAGCCTGGCCAAGTCAATGTAGGGATCCCGGCTGATGTAGCGCACCACCTCGTTGGCGGTGGCGAGACGGGGCGAAACGACCAGTTCCAGCCCGAGGGTCTCCTTGAGGCGTTCCAGCACGTCCAGATAATCCGCCCGGTTGACCAGCAGCAACACATGCTTGGCGCCGAGTTTGGAGGCTTGCAGGCAGGTCATCACATTGGCTTCGTCATCCTTGGTGCAGGCCACGAAATAATCGGCGTCGCCGATTTGTTCCTCCTCCATCAGGCGCAGCGAGGTGGCGTCGCCGTTGATCACGGTGATGCCGGGAAACGACTCGGCCAGCTTTTGGCAGACTTTTGGGTTTTTCTCCAGCACGCGCACCCGGAAGCGGGTGTTGGCCAGCATGCGGATGAGGGCGATGGCGGTTTCCCCTCCGCCGTAAAGGACCACCCGGCTGGATTCGGCCTCGGTGTCGGGATTGAAAATGGACCGCAACTCAAAAAGGACCTGGGGCAAACCGAAAACCGTCACCAAATCGCCCGGTTGCAGAACGGTGCCGGCGTGGGCCACCTCCTGGGTGTCGCCACTTTGCACATACCCGACGCGGATGCGCGGGTCGAGGCGCAGCTCGGCCAGGGTTTTGCCCAGCACCTTGGCTTTTTCCCGCACCCGGATCTGCTGCACCTCGATTTGGCCGCGGGCGAAATTTTCCACCGCGATCCGCCCCGGATTGCGGATGGCCTTGGCCAACTCGACCGCAGAGAGGGCTTCGGGATTAAGCAGGTGGTCAATCCCGAAGTGGCTTTGGTAATTGATGATGGAACTCTCGTTGTAGGTCTGGTCGTGGATGCGGGTGATGGTGGTGGTTTTATGCCCAAGGGCCTTGGCCAGCGAGGAGGAGAGCAGATTGGTTTTATCGTCACTGGTCATGGCCAGGAAGAAATCGCATTTGGCGACCCCGGCTTTGACCAGAACGCTGGCGTGGCTTCCGTTTCCCTGCACCACGCGCACATCGTGCTCGTCGTCCAGGCGCGAAGCCAGTTCCGCTTCCCGCTCAATCAGGGTGACGTCGTGATTCGACCCCATAATCGTGCAGAGGTGCTGGCCGACTTCGCCCGCTCCCACAATGATGATGTTCATGCGGGGGACATCCTTGGCAAGTGACGCGGGAGTGGGCAAGTGCGGAGTTGGGGAGCGACGATCCCGTCTTTGTCCCCCCGGTTTTCGTAATTAACAACGCTGGGCACACCCTCCGCAACCTTGTCATCCCGCTCCATCTGCCCCTGCGGATTCTTGACTTTGGTAGTGCCGGTCGGCATCATCATGACCGCATTGCACCTCCCTCGTAAACACCGTCGATACCGTTTCGCCGCTCCCAACTACGTCGGGGGAAAATATAATCCCGAATAATCAATGGTTATTCCGTGATAGCCGAAAAACGATGAGAAAAAGCATTGGAAATTTCAAATGTCTGAAAACCATGGCCGCGGGTGTGTTGATCGCCGCTATACCGGTATGCGCTTCCGCGACAGACCCGCGCGTGAATATCACGAATAAAGGGGATAAGATTATTGTCCATTGGACGGTGGAGGGATTTTTTTTGGAAACAGCTTCCAATCTGGAGGGGCCGTGGACGGCTGTCGAACCCCAGGAAGATCCGTATATCTTCCCTCATGACGACAAAGACAGGGCCTTCTTTCGCTTGACCGCGGATCGCAGCGAACCCGGTGAAATATCCCTTTCGCCGGAGGGCGACGCGGAGACCGATCTTGTGGTGGGAAACGAAATCCAGCTGATTGCCCGCGGAGAGGACGGAGAACCAGTCGATGGGCTGCGTTGGTCGAGCAGTAATGAAAATGTGGCGACGGTGGATGACAAGGGACGAGTCCGGGCCATCGGACCGGGTACGGCCGTGGTTACCGCGACCAGTCCTGAGAATCCGGACATCTCCGGCAGCGTCGAAATCGACGTGACCCGGGAAGAACCGCCCGTCGGGGTATATCTCGAAGGCGACCCGGATGCGCCTGCTCTGGAGGCGACATTCGACTGGCATTTGCCCAGGGAATTGAATCGCGCTGAAGTTTCGGACGATCCTGAAATTTTCGGACGCGAGGTTCTGCGAACGGAAGTGCGGGTCTTTTTTTCAGAAGAAGCTGCGATCCATGAAGTGAATACGGTATTGCGGGACATTGATGGAGGGATTGTCAGCATGGTGGGTGGATTATCCCGTTACCTGGTTCGAATCCCCGATCCGGGAAACCTTTATAATCTGGCGGAGACGGTCAAACGAATCGAAGCTTCACCTTACGTCGGCCTCGTCATGAAATCCGTTCTTGTGGAAGTGGAACAAATTGAGCCGGCGGAACCATTTCGGAAGAAATCCACGGGCGAACCCGAGCCGATGGAACTTCCGCCCGAATTTGATCCGGCGCGTTTCGACCGGATCGAGCACCACTTGGCTGTCCGCGGCCATGCCGCCTGGAACGTTCGCCAGGCCC
>PXDN01000270.1 GCA_003566375.1 Opitutia bacterium | reverse complement strand
GCCGACCGCCTGGCGGCCATGGCTGGTGAGGTTGATCTGCCCGTTTTCATCATTCGCCAACCCTGTTCCGCTCCGGACGAATCCGCGCCTGCTTCCGAAACGGCCGTTCCGGTCGGTTGAGGGACCGGTCGGGATTGCCGGACGAAATTCTTCTTTTCTGGAACGGCTCCCGCCTTTCGGCGCGGCATGCCGTCCGGGCCGGTCGCTGTTGGGGGTTAATGTTCTCCATTTCAGTTGACTTGGAAACTGGCCAGCCTGATTCTTCGGGAATATGAAGGCCCAACCCGTTCCTGTTTCCCGGGAAGCTATTCCCCCCCGTCACCCTGTTTCCGTTACGGCGAAAGAGGTGGTTTCATCGTTGCAATCCCGTGTCGTGGTCGATGGGTTCCGCATTGTCATCGACTTGGTGAAAAGCCGGGGAAGCCGTTTGGTGGACGCCGCCACCGGACGGTCGATGCTGGATTTTTACAGCTTCTTCGCCTCCATGCCGATCGGCTACAACCACCCGCGGTTCTCGGAGCCGGAGGTGCGGGAGGAACTGCTCGACGCGGCCCGCACCAAGGTGGCCAACTGCGATGTCTATTCCGTTCCCTACGCCCGGTTCGTGCACACCCTGCACCGCGTTATGGGGCTGTCCCCGCTGGAACGGTATTTTTTCATCGACGGCGGCGCCCTTGCGGTGGAAAACGCCCTCAAGGCGGCGATGGATTGGAAGGTGCGTAAAAATCTGGCCGAGGGCAAAGGCGAGCGCGGGACCGAGATTCTGCATTTCGAGAAAGCTTTTCACGGGCGCACCGGCTACACGCTGAGTATCACCAACACAGAGCCGAACAAAACCAACTACTTCGCCAAATTTCCCTGGCCGCGGGTGGCGGCGGCGGCGGTTGATTACGCCCTGCCGGAAGCGGATCGGGAGAAGGACGCCGCGTCCCGCGAACAGATTTCCCTGCACCATGTGGAAACGATTCTGCGCCGCAAAGGCGATGACATCGCCGGGATTATTATTGAACCGATTCAGGGCGAGGGCGGGGACAATCATTTTCGGGGTGAATTTCTGCGCGGTTTGCGCACCCTGTGCGACCGCTATTCCGTTTTGCTGATTTTCGACGAAGTGCAAACCGGCATGGGCTTGACCGGAAAAAACTGGTGTTGTGAACATTTTGACGTGAGACCGGATTTGTTGGCCTTCGGCAAAAAATCCCAAGTTTGCGGAGTCATGGCCGGACCGCGCCTCGACGAGGTGGAGGATAATTGTTTCCGTCTCTCCGGGCGCATCAGTTCAACTTGGGGCGGCAATCTCACCGACATGGTTCGCTCGACCCATTGTTTGGAAATCATCGAGGAGGAAAACCTGGTGGAGAACGCCCGCGCCATGGGCGTTCGTTTTCTGGAGGGGCTCCTCCAAATCCAAGGGGAGTTTTCCTTCATCACCGCCGCCCGCGGCCGCGGTTTAATGACCGCCTTCGATCTGCCCGATGGCGAGCGCCGCGACGCCTTCTGGAAGGGGCTTTACGACAACAATCTGTTGGCCATCCGCTGCGGACCCCGTTCGGTGCGTTTCCGTCCGGTGCTCGACGTGCGGGAGGAGGAGATCGACGAAGCCCTGGACGCGGTTCGCCAACAATGCCGCCGCATGGAGAAAAGCGCGCCCGCCGCGGCTTCCCGATAAGGCGGGAAGCGGCCGGGGCGGGCACCACCAACGCCGACATGCATCCGGGAGGAAACTCCGCCGCCTGGCGGGGCAAGCGGTTTAGAACCACCCGGCGAGGGAAAAAAAGAAGCCGGCGATCAGGATGCAACTGAGGAGGAATTTGCCGATAAAGGAGAGCAATCCGCCCAGGATGGCCCCGAAGCCCGCCCTCCCGGCTTGGCGAATATTGCGATTCCGATACCACTCCACCCCGATCACCCCGATGATCGGTCCGAGAATGAGGCCGGGAAGATTGAACAGGATCAAGCCGGCGATCCCGCCCGCCACCCCGCCAAGGGCACCCTGCCATGAAGCGCCAAATCGCCGGGCGCCCCAGTAAGTCAGGAGATTGTCCAAAATCACCGCCGTGGCGGCCAACACGGTGGCGACCCAAAAAAACGTCCACGAGATCGAAGCTTCCCCGGCAATCAAACGGTGGGCGAGTATGCCAAACCACACAAAACCGGTGCCCGGCATGATCGGCACGAACGAACCGAAAAAACCAATGACAAAAAAAGTGACGGCCACGATCATCGCAACCGTGGAGGGTTCTATCGACATGAGGGCCAATCTGGCGCATGAACCGTTCGTTGTCACCCGGGAAGCTGGAAAACATGCGGTCCCCTTGTGATTCCGGGGCTTCGCAGCGCTGAAAGGGAATGTTGTTGGAACGGAAAGCGGTGTTGAAATTGTAGCGCCGGGCCCCGTCGATCAGGGAGTGGGGTTCCAAGCCGCGGCAATCCTGTATCGCAAGATGGGTCGGGGTGTGAGTGCTGAAGGCGGCGATGATGAAATGAGTGACGGTGCCATTGCGGGCCCATCCGTTTTCAATACCCTGGAAAAGGACGATGACCCGGGCGCGGGTTTCCTCCGTTCAAAGGGAGGACAGAACAACGACGCTGCCCCGGCAAAAGATATAACACAAACCGGTGAATAACGAAACAAGCAAACACCCTGACGGGCGGGAACCGCGCCCAAAATGGGGATGGAAAATCTGGATACTTCCTGTCCTTGCGCTGGCCGGCCTCGCGATCGGCGTTTGGCAACCGGTTGGTTTCGACGATCTGCTGAGCCATGGAGAGCGGATCGGTTCGTCCCCGTTGTTTCTCGGCGCGGCCGTGGCCGGCATGATGGTTTGCTTCACTTTCGGCCTGCCGGGAAGTCTCGGACTCTGGCTCATTGCTCCTTTCAATCCGCCGTTGGTCGCCACTCCGCTGCTTCTGGCGGGAAGCGTGGGCGGCGCGGCGGGGGCCTATTTTTTCGCCGGCCGCATGGGAAACACGTGGAGACCTTCCGGTCCCGCGGTGAAAATCCACGACCTTCTTCGCCGAAACGGGGGATTCCCGATCCAAACGGCCATGCGCATGTTTCCCGGCTTTCCCCACTCCGTGGTCAATTTCGCCGGAGGCGTTCTGCGTTTGCGCTTGGGAACATTTCTCGCCGCCGCCGCCATCGGACTTGCCGTCAAGTGGGGCGTTTACGCCAGTGCCGTCCATGGCGTCACCGACGCCGTGGCGGCGGGAGACGCCGTGAGTGCGAAAACACTTTGGCCGCTCTTTGCCCTCGCCGGACTCCTTGTCGCCGGCGCGTGGGCGAAAACAAAGATTTCCGCCCAGTGACATTTTGCCGATGGCCGTCCCCTTTCTGGTTGAATTTTCCGCGCGGCGGGCAAGGATGGTTGCTTTCCCGGATTTGACCGGCGGGTCAAACTGGTGTTGAAGATTTCCATCGCTGAAAAACGTCCCCGTAGTTCAAAGGATAGAACCGCGGTTTCCTAAACCGTTAATCCCAGTTCGAGTCTGGGCGGGGGCACCAGCCGTAAAGCCCTAAACAAGAAAAAATAGTAAGTTGCCGTCAATAACGGCAACTTTTTTTCACAAACTCTTTCGCACCAAAACGCCCCTGTTTCCATTGCCCGGGCTTCCATGCCGGACGTTGGGTTTGTGGATCAAAAGTCAGAGCGGCGGCATGCAACCGGTGGTTGTTACCCAAGAACGGGCACTGGAAAAGAAATGGTGTGACGGGCAGTGGGGTTCTCCGGTATGGTGATTTTTTTTCCAAGTTTACTTTCATGAGCACTGATTGGACCGAGGCCAAGGTTTACGAAGACATTCTTTATCACAAGG
>PXDN01000050.1 GCA_003566375.1 Opitutia bacterium | reverse complement strand
GCCGGTTTTCTCGGCAGTCATTTGTGCGAACGTTTGCTCAACGACGGGCAGGAGGTCATTTGCCTCGATAACTTTTTTACCGGACGAAAGAGCAACATCGCCCATTTGTTAAAAAATACCCGCTTCGAGTGTCTCCGCCACGACGTGATCGATCCGTTCAAAGTTGAGGTGGACCAAATTTACAACCTGGCCTGTCCCGCCTCCCCGGTTCATTACCAGTTTAATCCGATCAAGACCGTCAAGACCTCGGTCATGGGGGCGATCAATTGCCTTGGGCTGGCCAAACGGGTCAAGGCGCGGGTGTTTCAGGCTTCCACTTCCGAGGTTTACGGCGACCCGGAAGTGCATCCCCAGGTCGAGGACTACCGGGGCTGCGTCAATCCCATCGGCCCCCGCGCCTGCTACGACGAGGGAAAACGGTGCGCGGAAACCTTGTTTTTCGATTACCACCGCGAGCACGGCCTGGACATTCGGGTGGTCCGCATTTTCAACACCTACGGCCCCCGCATGCTGGCGGACGACGGGCGCGTGGTTTCCAACTTCGTGGTGCAGGCGCTGCAGGGCAACGATCTCACGGTTTACGGGAAGGGCGACCAGACCCGTTCGTTCTGCTACGTGGACGACTTAATTGACGGTTTTGTCCGCTTCATGGAGCAAACCGAGGTGGTGGGGCCGCTGAACCTGGGCAACCCGGGTGAATTCACCATCCTGCAATTGGCGGAAATGGTCATCAAACTCACCGGCAGCAAATCAAAGATCCGCCATGAGCCGTTGCCGAAAGACGATCCCACCCGCCGCCGTCCCGATATCACGCTCGCGAAAAAACACCTTGGCGGCTGGACGCCCAACTTCCCATTGGAGGAGGGGTTGAAAAAAACCATCGAGTTCTTCCGCCAATCCTTGTGAACCGCGCGGGGATCGAATGAGGGTGGGGCGGGATGCCGCCGGGGGTTAGTTTTGCGAGACCCGCATGCGGAAAAAAATCCGGGCCCCCTCCGACGCCAGGCGGGCGGTTTGCCACCTTGTCTCTTCGGATTCGTCTTCCTGGGTGATTAACAAACCGTCGGAGGTCCAAGATTGAAGATCCTGGCTCCACTCGACATCCACCTCAATGCCGGTGGCCAGGCGGTTGCTGGGAAAGGGCAAAAACGCGTCTCCGTTTTCATCCCGGCCGGCGGCGGGCAACCGGTTTAGTCCCGGCTCCAGCGGTGATAGGCCAAGGGCGAATTTGACGAGATTCGGGATTCCATCGGCCGCCGGGGAGGCTTTCGGCCCGATGACCGCTGGATCGGTGACGCCGGGGAAGTGGCGTTGTATCCACGAACCGAATTCAACCGGTTGTTTCGGCCCGCGGATCAAAATAAGGGTGGCCGGTTGCTGGGTACCTTCGGTGCCCTCCCGGGTGCGCACCCGCATTCCGTCAGGCTGGGTGTCGCCGCGCGGAAGGTCGGACCATTGGGCGGGGACTTCCGGCTGGTGAATATCGATATCCCAGCGGGGATCCTGGGTGATGAGAAAGCCGGCCGCGCCGCCGGTCTTCCGTATTAGATAATCGGTGACATCCACCCGGCGGGTGGTGTGGCCGCTTCCCGATACGGTCAGCTGCCCGAGGATGTGGGCGGTTTCCCCGGCGCCGGTGACCACGCCGTGGCGGATTTCGTTGCCGGTGGCGGCGTTTTTACGGAGATTGGGGGCGTTGGTCCAAGTGACGGTGGACTCGTCCCAGTCCGGGTTGTCGATGCCGTAGAGGTGGGCGTGGACGGTCTCCGAACCGCCGTTGATTGGGGAGACCGGCACGGCCAGCAGGGCGATCTGCAGCTCGGAGGGATCCCAATCTTCGGGAAGTTCGAAACGAAGGAGGGCGGCGGCCCGTCCGGAGGGATCGGACGCGTCGTTGCGCGCCCAGGCTTCCCCTTCCGAGCCGAAATTCGTGTTGGCGTGCGTCCCGTCCCGCACCATGGCGTCGGCTGTCACGGGAATTTCCAGAATATTGGAGTCCTCGGTCACCGGTTTTTGGGGACGGGTGGGGATGCTGATCAACCAGACCGTTTGCGCGGGCTGGTTGCCGGGGAGAACCCGGCCGTTTTCCACCCGTTCCATGGAACGGAGAACGCCATTCCGCCACTGGCTGACATCCTCGATGATGACATGATTGCCGTCGGGGATGTCGAGCGCGGTCAAATCGAGATCAAAGGGAATTGCCCCGCCGGTGTCATTGACGGAATAGACCCACACCATGCCGGCGTCCGCGTCCCGACTGACTTGCAGCCACAAGTCGCCCGCCCCCGGGCCGGTCACGTCCCGCGCGAGCCGCTCCCGGCCGGGAGCGAAGGCCTTGTTGAACAGACGGTAGGCTTCCGCGCTCCGCGTCATGGTGCCGTAGTTGTGCGGCGCGTTGTCGTTGTCGGTGTAAAGCATGCCGTTTTTCTGCACCGGAAAGTTGCGGGTGGAGGGGTAACCGGTCATGCCGAATTTGAAGGCGTAAAATTCATCCACCCCGTCTTGCATCAAGCTGGTGGTGATGGCGGCGAAACGGACGGCCTTGGCGAGGGTGTCGGGCGTTTCCGGCATGCCGTCGTAGGTGGCGCCGGTGTGGACGTTGTACTCGGTGATGGCGAAACGGGGGAGGGGATCGACCCCGCCGGGCAAGTCGTCGAAGACGAGGTTGCGCAGATTGTTGAACTGATTGGCGAAACCGGCGGGGGTTTGGTTGTATTGCTGATAGGCATACAATTCGAACAGCCGGTTGAAACCGTTGGTGCGGCCGAGGAAATCGGTTTGGAACGACCGCGCGGCCGGGCGTCCGTATTCGTTGTAGGCGTTGCCCCCCGCCCCGGCGGTGACCGGGGCGGTGAAGAGCGGGCGCAGGGATTTGCCGTAAATCCGGTTGACGTCGGCGATGGCCGAGCGGGTGGCGTCAGAAGCGAGGCGGGCCCGCATCAGCCACGGGTCGGGCTCGATAAAGCTGTTGGGGTGGTTTGGTTCGTTGTAAACGGTGAAGCGTTCCACGTCATATTCCCGCGCGAGGAAGAAGACCAGCGAGTAGAACGTGCGCCAGGCGACCCATTTGCCGACCCAGTCGTTTTCATTCTCGATGGGAAAAGCGCCGTGGGAGAGGGTCATTTGCGCCATGGCCGCGCCGCCGCGGCGGTGGATTTGTTCGTAGGCGTGGCGCGGGAGGATGCGGTTGTTGCCGGTGAGGTTGACGTCGAACCGCCCTTCCACCACCGGCCAGTTGATGTAATTGGTGTTGAGGGGGTCGGCCCGCAGGGCTTCGCGCCGGGCCAGAAACGCCTCCTCGGTTCCCACCCACGCCTCGCCGGGCCGAGAGGTTCCGCTGACGTTAAAGTGGGCCGGAGACATGAACATGCGCGCCCCGGAAACCCGGGCATAGCGCCACCAGTCCGCCGTGTTGCTGCCCGGTTGAAAATGGGCGAGGTTGTAAGCCAGCACCTTCGGGGTCGGCCCGGCGGATTCATCGAGCACGGTGATTTCAGCGCCGTGGGCCGTCGTTAGGCCGACCGCCATGGCCAGCAAAGCGGAAGTGAACAGGTGTCCGCACTTCAAAATCACATAATGGGGAGCTTTTCGAATCATGGTTATAAGAACGATTTTCGATTCGGTCTTTGGCGCAAGCGCCATTCCCCTTCCAATTCGTGCGCACCGTTGAATCATTCGGTATGGGGGAATTGATTATGAGGGCGGTCATAAAGCCAAGTTAGATGCCGCAATTGAGTGGGCTGGGGAACGGGGTCGAGGATGGTGGAGACGATCGGGATCGAACCGACGACCTCCACAATGCCATTGTGGCGCTCTTC
>PXDN01000066.1 GCA_003566375.1 Opitutia bacterium | reverse complement strand
CGGCCTTCCACGGTGGGAGGGCGGGTGCCGCCGGCCTGCCGGAACCACTCGGCGGCGTCGAGCCGGGGAGCGTTCAAATTTCCCCGCAGGCGGTAGGGATTCTCCTGATCGGCCTCAAAGCGGATGCCGCCTTCGAATACCACCGGACTGTCCAGAAAGACGGCCTCAAGGGCCGGTGTCAGGGAAGCCGGCGCGAGGGTCAGATCCCCTTTGATTTGTCTTACCGCCTGGTCCCCGTCCAAAACCAGCTCGCCGAGGTCGAACCCGAGTCGGCCCTGAAACCCCGACCAAAACGGAGCTTCGTCCCGCTCCTCCGATAGCGCCGCCGTGGAACCGGTGGGGGCTTCCTCTTCCGCGGAAAACAGGTCAACCCATGCCAACAGTTTCGCGGTGGAGATTCGGTTTCCGCTCAAATCCAAGTCAAACCGGAGGTCCTCCCCCTCCGGAAAGTCCACCGTGCCGGTCAACCGGGCATCGCTCTTGGAGTCCGGAAGTTCCAGGGTAACCGGCACATCAACCGCCCACCGGGTCGCGGATTCCCGCCGGGCGTCGGCTTGGAAGGCAACCGCCGGCAGCGGTTCCCGCCCGGTGGAGAGACGCGCGTTTCGAACCGCGCCCTCGACCTTCGCCGACGCTTCCTCTTCCGACCAACTCCCCCCGGCGGTCACATCCGCCGGCCCGCTCAGCAAATCGCCCCGGCCGGCGATCAGCGGTTGCCGGAGCAGCCGGGGCAGGTCGGCCAGCAGCCGGGCGGAAAACGCGCCATTTTCCCCCCACCGTCCCGACAGGGTGGCGATCTCCCCATGGGGTCCGTCAATCCGAACCTCCTTCACATCGGCGGAGAGAGCTTCGTCCTTCCAAAGGGCGGACGCGTCCACCAGAGCCGAAATCCCGAGCAAACCGACCCCATCGCCCGTCACATAATCAAACGGGGTGATACGCAGCGGTTCTTCCATGGTGAGAGAAACAGCCCCGTTCTCCCCGTGCGCGACAAGGTGGCCGAAGATCATTCCCTCGCGCAGGGGAGACCGGCCGCCGGTCGATTCATCCGCCAGGAACAGGCCGCCCCATTCAACCGGGAATCCATCCAATTTGATGTCGGCGAGGCGGGCGCGCCCTTCCATGTCGAGCAAAGCTCCGGCCGCCAAATCATAGCGGAACGGCCGGCTGTTGGCGATTTCCAGAACCGGTTCCGCGCCTTCTTCACGCAGGAAAATCTCCGCCGACCGCAGTTGAAAAACATCGGCCGCCACATCCGCGTCAAAACGGGCCGCCAGCAAAACTCCGTCCAAAGATCCCAGCTCCGGCGCGAAAGCGGCCAGTCCGGACAGCGCCGCGCGCAATTCTCCCTCAAACGAAGAGGGGCCTCCCTCAGCGTGCGCAAACCGGCCGGTTCCCCCGGCTGAAAGCCCTTCCTCCCCGGATTCCAACCGCAAATCCCAAGTGCCGGACACCCCGTCGCCGCCTGTGACACCCTCCGCCTGAAGCCGAAGCTCCCCTCCGGGAAAATCTTCCCTATCGGACAGAAACGGCTGGCGGGCGGCGGCGGACAAATGAGCGACCAAGTCAGCCCGAAAAGCACCGCCTTGCGCATAATCGGCGCTCAGGCGGAGAATCTCCCCTTGCCCGTCGGAAACCAGAAAAGTCGGCAGGGAAGCCCGCAGGTCGTCCGGAGCCCAGATCCCCTCGGCGCTGGCCTCCACCCGCAAATCCCCGGCCACGGGCTCGCCGTTCACGGCGTACTGCAGCGGCCCCGCCCGCAACGGTTCGCGGGTCGTCAACCCCAACCCGTTATCCACCGACCGCAAAACCAAAACGCCGGTCACCCCGCCGCCGGTGAGGGCGACGGTTTTCCCTTCCTCCCGCAGCCAGGGCTCGACCAGGGCCAACGGCACTTCGCCCACCCGGATGGTGAGCAAATCCTCCTCCGCCGCGACAGAATCCGCGATGCCGGTGTCAAACCGATGAACAAACGGGCGGATCAACCGGACTTGCAGCAAATCGGCCCCGCCGCCACGCAGATCGGTGCTCCACTGGCGCGCTTCTAGAAAATCCCCCGCTCCCGCCAAATCAAAGCGGCTCTCCAGCGTCACGCTTTCCAACGCGGCCAACTCCGGCAAAAGTCGGCTCAGCCGCCCCGCGCTCCCCTGAATCTCCCCCGAAGCGGCCCACCCGCCGTCGGCCAATCCGTGCGAAAACCGCCCGTTTCCGGTCAAATCCACCGCCGGTTGCTCCCCGTCCGCCGCAAAGGTCCGCAAGAGCGGGGCCGTTTGGTCTTCCGGCAAATCGAGGGTCCAGTGCCCTTCCAGTTTCCGGGCCCCGGCCGAATAAGCGGCATGGACGTCGATCCAGCGGGTTTCGCCATCCCCGTTTCCGTCGGGCCGAATCAGCCCCAACCGGTAGTTCTCCCCGTTGTCGGTCTTGACCAGCAAAACGCGGGCGGCGAGGAATTCCGGTTGCTCCAGGGTTCCGCTCTCGACGGTGGCCCGCGCGTTCAGGATCGCGCTGTTGATTTGTCCGCCGGTTTCCATGGCGAGGGAAAGTCTCCCCTCCAGGGCCAGACGGGAAACCGGTTCCACCGGATTCTCCACTTCGGCCGTCCAACGGAATTCGGCCTTGTCCGCAAGGCCCGCAAGAATGCCCTGCCCTCCGTCCAACTGAAACGGAATTTCCAATACCCGCTCCTTGTCCGTAACCAGAAGCCGCCCCCCGATTCTCGCTTCGCCCAACGTTACCGCGGACGGCCATTCGATACCCTCCAAAATTCCCTCGAAAATCTCCGGTAATTCCTCCACCGGCCGGTCCGGCGTCGGCTCGTCTCCCGGCGGAACGGTCAGATCGATCACCAATCCAGCCACTTCCAAGTCGCTGACATCAACCCGCTGTCGGAAAAGGACGCGCCCCAGGGGAAAGCGCGCGTCAAGGGAATCGAACCGAACCTCCATCCCCGGCTGCCGAAAGCGCATCCCGGACGCCACCGCCCCGCCCCATGAAACCCGGATCCGCTCCAAGGCAAACTCGCCCTCCGGCCCGGGATTCACCACCCGCAACACAATGCCGCGCTGCACGGCCGGCACGAACAGCAACCCGATGACGACCACCATCAACACCGCCAAAACGGCCACCACCGCCGCCACCCTTTTGAGCCAAGTATTCATAAAAAAAGATACTCCAAGAACGAAACCCAATCTGTCACTCTTTTCCCCATTCCGGTTCCGGGAAATCTCCGCATGAAAACCACCGTAAAACCCGCATGTCCAACTTGAAAAAATCCCCGGTCAGATGAGCCACCTTGGAAGTGCTTTAGGGCTTAAACTCCGATTCGGGGAGGTTAGTGGTCGTCGGGCCCATACAGCAACGCGGCTGTCCAGCCAAAGGTTTCGGGGTCGAAGACGTGTTGCGGAATGAAACATGAAACGACTATAAATGCCCATCCGGAACAAGCTCACCGTGACGCTTTTCAGTGTTGATTTATGGAAAAGTGGAAGCGGCTTCCAGCCGCTTGAAGCCGCATGAAAAGCACCAAGATGGATGCTACCACTTGATTTCAACAAACCCTCACTGCCCGCCGAGGGCTTTGTTGACGAGTATCCGTTCCCCCGCCCTCGGGGTGTGGAAGCGGCCTTCCAGAATGTCCTCCTCGGTGAAACGGGCCATGAGGATTTCGCTGTCGGTCGCCCGGTTGCGGTCGTAGATGATGTAAATGGTGCCGTCGGGTGCTTGAAATCCGTCCGGGTAAGAAACGCCGGTGCGCTCGTCAAGCATCAGGCCGTCGCTCCAGGTTTTCCCGTCGTCGTCCGACAAAAACGCCATCAGATGGGAGCGTTGGGAAGTCTGTTCCTCAATCCGCCCGTGTTTGACCAGCAGCAACCGGCCCGATTCGAGCCGCCGCAGGTGAACGCGGGCCCCCCGTTCGACGTGTTTGATGCGCGACGGCACCGGCTCGGTCCAGGTGCGCCCGAGATCGGAGGAGAAACTCTCCGCCAGTCCGTAGTAGGTGCGGATCAACATCCAGAGGCGACCGTCAGCAAGTTTCACATACATGTGCTCGTCGAAGCGCCGCTGGTCGGCCGCCACGCCTCCCCGCCGTTTCCAAGTCTCACCCTGGTCAGTGGAGACGAAGATGTGGGCCTTGCGGAGGGGGTCGAGATCCCGGTGGACCCCTTCGAAGAGCGGACCGGGATTCCGCAACTCGGTGCGGATCCAGTCGCGGGTCCAGAGGGAAATCGGCAGCAACCACTCGCCGTTGTCCAGCACCAGCGGTTTGTTGAGGGTGGCCCCGTGCCAGATGCGGCGCGGCTCCGACCAAACCGGTTCGTCGTCATCGGGATTGTCGCAGGTGATGGCCCAGGAACCGGCGCGGCCGTCGAAATAACCGAGCGACTGGTCGAAAAACAACCAGAGTCGGCCGTTTGGATCGGTCCAAAACGTTCCCACCAGAGTCCGTTTCAATACGCCGAATGGCGGATTGGGCGGATCGATCACCAGCCGCGGTTCCGACCAGGTTGCTCCGTCGTCGTCGCTGGTCGCCACCACGAAATATCCCTCCTCGCTGTCGCCGCCGGCCACCCACGCCGCCCAGAGCCTGCCTCCGGGGGTTCGGTCCAAGCCGATGACCATGGCATAGTCGCGGGCTTCATCGGAATACTCGGGACCGGGGTTGGTGTTGATCTCCACCGGTTGCAACGTGACGTCGAGCTGCTCTTGGGTGAGGGGCGGCGGGACCTCGGCCGGTTCCTTGGCCCACGGGCCGGAGGGAGACGGTTCATGGGCATGGGCGATGCCGTATTTGTCGCCCAAATACGCCCCCACCCGGTGGAGTTCCTCCGCGCTCAACACCCGGTCGAAAATGAGAAATTCAGCGATGTGGCCGTTCAAAAAGCCACCCGGGGGTTCCGAAAGATTGGAGCCGATGCGGAACCTTCGGCTGTCCGCCGCGCTGACTTCGCCGGGAGAATGAAAGGTTTCCCAGTGCTTCATTTCACCATTGGTGAAAAGGAAAGCGCGCCCGTTGGCGTAATCGGCGATAAACGCGTCGATTTCCCACGCGCCGTCAAGGTACTCCCCTCCCCGCACGGTTTGGTGCGGGCCGTGGTCGAGCCGCCGGCCGCCAAACGACTTTTGCCCGCCGGAACGCCAAACCCCGACCCGGTTGTTTTGCGGCGGCACGTCGGTGCCGATGCGGAAAAGATTTTGTGTGCCTCCCCCCTCGTTGGCCGCCACCGCAATCACGGTCAAACCCTCGATGCCGTTGGTCAGGCCAAGCGCGGACGGGTCCTCCGTCTCCAGGGCGGCGTTGCGGAAGCGCAGGGCGGGACGGCCGTTGACCACGCTCTCCTCATAACGCGGCGGCGAAAGCCCCTCGCCGGTCATGGCGGTGAAGACCATTGATGATTCCGGTCCACCGCTGCCCCAGGCAGAAACCAACCCGCCGCCGACAACCAACAGGGAATCCCGGTTGGAGGCGTCCAAGTGGAGACGCGGACCGGGAACGCCGCCGGGCGAATCAGCCGCCGCGAACGGAACATGCCCCAAGGCGGCCAATGGGACCAAACAGTAAACAAGGAAGGAAAAGCGTTGTATCATCATAGTAAAAATGGGATCGCGGCGCATGAAGGAAGGTTCCGTCTCAACGGGAACCGACCGCCGCCACCGGTTCTCCATCGAGCGGCAGGAAATGGCCGGTGTCCACATAACCGCCGTCCTTTAGTTCGAAAAAGGAAAGTCGTTGCCGACCGGTGTTGGAGACCGCCAGATGGCGGCCGTCCGCCGAAAACACCGCGAATTGGGGCGCGCCGTCGATTTCCACCGCACCGGCCGGAGAAAATCCTTCCTCCGTGCGGCGGAGAAAATAAATTCGTGACGGTTCGCCGAACTTTGGGTGCTCCGGGTCGGTGAGATTGCCGCCGTCAAAACAACTGACTGCGATCCACTCCCCGTCCGGACTGACGTCGATTCCCTCCGGAATGCGGCCGACGGGCAACCGGGCTTGGAGACGGGCGGTTCCGTTGGCAAAGCTGTAATGGAGGACCTCGTCCTTTTCGATGTCGGCGACGACAAAACCGGACCCGTCGGGCAAAAACCGGGCGGCATAAGGTTTGCCGCCGGGGCTGAGGCGGTCGGAAACCCGGGGCACCCCGTTCCCGCGTATCCGTAAAACCAACACACCTCCGGCTTCGGTCAACGTGGCGATGCCGAACCGTCCGTCCGGACTGATCTCGACATGGGAAAGGGAATCGGTCTCCCGAGCGATTTTGGTTTTCGCCCGCTCCACCAGTTTTTCCTCGCCGATCAGCATGACCGAGACTGTCCCTTCGGCGCGGTTGGCCAGCCAGGCGATGGCGCCGTCGGGTGTCACCGCCACGCCGCTCGGTTGGAGGCCGGTCTCAAAAAGTCCGATCAGTTTCCCCCCGTTGCGAAGGTCAAGCAAAGCCACGCGGGAATCGTATTCATGGCGGAAATCTCCATCCGTTTTGCGGGTGACCATGGCGCTGGTGAGTATGGCCAGCGGGCGGCCGGGCACCAGAGCGACGCAGGTCGGCGGACCAATCACGGTCACCGGAACATTGTGGATGGTGCCGGCGGTTGGAGGGAACGTGGAGAAATCCAGCAGGGTCACGTTGCCGACACCGGGTTCCTCAACAAACGTCATCTGGTTATCCACATAAAGGACCCTTTCGTCGTTTGCGCTCAGAATCAAAGAGGCGTTGACCCCGGTGAGACCAACGAATAAAAACAAGGCCGTTGCCGCCAGGGTGGCGGTCGATGCGAATCCGGCGGAGAATGGTTTCGTTTTCATGGGATTTTGGTGTGGTGTGGAAAACCGGGCATCAGCGCCGGAGCACCTCCAGCGGAATGATGGCCATTTCCGCGTCCTCTTTGTTGACGGTGTAAATCACGTAGAGGTGTCCGTCGTGTTCCACCGCTTTGGCGTAGGACCATTGGCTCGGTCCCGGGCCTTTGCCGCGGCCTTCGAAGCGCATCGGGTACGGTTCGCCGCGGCTGATTTTCCAGATTTTACTGAACTGTTTCTCCCCCGGTTCACTGACCATGATGGTCAGGGCGCGGCGGGAGTGGTCCCCCCGTTCGGCCGGGGTGCAACCGATGATGTAGCGCTGGCCGTTGCTCAGCACGCCGGCAAAGGTTTTGTTACCGGTGAGCGGTAGGTTGGTCGGTTGGGCGAAGGACCAGGTTTCGCCGTAGTCGGTGCTGGTGGAGACCATGGCGTAGGTGTCGGTGGAGTTGCGCACGATGGCGGTGATCTCGTTCCCCTCGACCATCAGGGTGGAGAACGGAAACCGCATTCCCTCCGGATGCTCGATTCCGGAGACGGTCCAGCTCGTCAGATCGTTCGGTTCGCTGAGGGCGATGCGGTTTTTGCCGACGCGGCGGCCATCCACGTAGATTTTGCACATGCCGGAAATAATCCAGCGGCCGTTGTCGAGTTGGCGGGGTTTGTCGGTGGCCACGAACAAATCATCGGTCACCACGCCGACTTTTTTCCAACCGGCGATGCCCTCGTCGAGCACGTGCAGCTCGAGTTTGGGGTCGGCGAAACTCCAACCGCTGTGGATGCGGGTGGTGAAGAGCCACAATTTATCCTCAAAGACCGCGAAATTGGCGTATTCACGCCGTTGATCGCCCTCGGCCTCAGGGGCGATCACCACCGGTTCCGACCACGTGCGGCCGCCGTTGATGGAGAAGCGCCCGCGAATGTGCTTGTCGGGGGCCGATTCATCGCGGCGGGCGTTGGACCAACCGGTGTAGAGAACCCCTTGATACCACGCCAGCCCGCTTTCGTGCAGGTATTGCTGGTCGCCCGCCACCCCGCGGTGAACATAACTGTAGATCCCGTAAGGCAACGGCGGAATCTCCTCCAGGCTGGGCGGAAACGGAACGTCGGGGTTCCAGAGTTCCACGCGGTCGTTATCGGCGGCGACCGCCGCGCAGGCGAACAAGCCGGTGACGGCCGCGGTGAGAAAAGAACGAAAAGAAATGGTTTTTCGCAACATAATGGATCAGGTGGCGGTTGGTATGGTTTTGGTTTTTTGGTTGAGTGAATCTTCTTCGACTGGCACGCCCCGCCAGTAGGTGGCCAGGCCGGAGCCGGTCACGTTCATGAGCGCTCCGAAAACCGCCGGAGCGAGGCCAACGGTCGCGGCTTTGCCCATCTCCACGGCGATGCCGGAAGCGAGCCCGCCGTTTTGCTGGCCGACCTCCAGGGCAATGGTGCGGCAGGTTTTCTTGTCCATGCGGAGAAAGCGGCACGACCAGTAGCCAAGCACGTAGCCGCCGACGTTGTGAAGGACGCAAGCGAGGAGAAGCAACAGGCCGATGGTCAACAGGGAATCCCTGCCCGCCGAGGTGATGATGGTTAAAATCACCCCGATGCCGGCCATGGAGGCCAACGCCATGGCGTTGCTCAAATTCTCCCGGTGCCCTCGGTAAATTTTGTTGAAGACCACCCCGGCGGCGGGCGGCAGAAGTAGAACCCAGAACATGATGGTGAAAATCGTTTGGGCGGCATAGCGCTCGGGTGCCCCGCCCATTACCCCCAACAGGAATTGCACCCCGGCGATGGCCACGGCAAAAACGGCCACTTCGATCCAGAACGTCCGTTTTTTCACCACCCCGTAAGCGATGGCGTTGAACAACACCCCGGCCATGATCGGGAAAATCACCATGCGGATAACCCCGCTCATCATGTTCCAAAAATCAACCGGCACGAACTGCCCGGCCAGCATGCTCATCAAAAACGGCGTCATGACCGGTGCCACCAGCGTCGCGCAGACCGTCAGGGTGACCGAAAGCGGCAGGTTGGCCTTGGCGAGAAAGGCCATCACATTGGAAGCCAGCCCCGAGGAGGAACAACCGATCAAAATCAACCCGGCGGCAATCTCCGGCTCCAGGCGAAACGTGTGGGCGAGCGTGAAGCCGACCAGCGGCATGATGGTGAACTGGCAAACCAACCCCCCCCCGACCGCTTTGGGTTGTCGGATGACGCCCTCGAAATCCTTCAGGCTCATCTGGGAGCCGACCGTGAACATGATGATTTGCAGCAGCGGCACGATGAACACCGTCAGCGTCACGTCGCCGATTTCCCGGATCGGATAGAACATGGCCAGGGAGACCAGGCTCAAAATGATCATCGTGTAGGTGAAGCTGCGGAAGGTTTCCTTTCCTCCCGCGCAAGCCCCGGCCAAACCGAGAAAAAACAGGATCACGAACACGCCGGCCGCGCGGCCCTGCCCCATGAAAGTGAGAATCAGGGCGAGAACGGCGCCGGCGCCGGCCAGGCCGAGAAAGAATTTGGGATGTCGGGACAAAGGATTTCGCATGACAGGCAAGGAAGATGCGTGCGGAAGAGGTTATACTCCGGAAACAAGAGCCTAGGTTTAACGAAGGTTTTCCCGTCGGTCGCAACGTTTTTTCTTCGCTGTTTCGTTTTGAGTTAAGACAGCACAGGATAATGATCGAAATGGCACATTGCCGCAAAACGGAAAAAACAAGGAGCGAACCCAAACTACCGCATTACCCCACTGCTCCATGGATTCACTCCCCAACGCTCCCATCACCTGATTGTTGAGGCACGGACACAAGTTGACCCTCAAGTCATATTTGGAAATGACAAACGCCCGCAAGAGGAGTAACTTGCCAATCATGAAAAAACCGTTTTATCGTTTGGTCGTTTCCCTGATCACTCTCGCGGTCCTGGCCGCCGCCTGTTACACGGTGCCGGAAACCGGACGGCGGGGGTTTTCTTTCTTCTCCCCCAACCAGGAAATTTCCCTCGGCGCCTCCGCGTTTGAAGATATCAAACGGAACGAAAAAATCTCCACCGACGCCGCCCATAACCGGCGGGTGCAGGAAGTCGGCCGCCGCATCGCCCTGCAGGCGGAGGATCACATGCCGGGAGTTCCGTGGGAATTCGTGGTGTTCGACGGGGACGACACCATCAACGCCTTTGCCCTGCCCGGAGGCAAAGTCGGCGTTTACACCGGGCTGCTGAACCTGGCCGAATCGGATGACGAACTGGCCGCGGTCATTGGGCACGAAATTGCCCACGTGACTGCCCGGCACGGAACCGAGCGGATGTCCCGCGCCATGGCGATGGCGGCTGCCGGCATCGGCTTGGGCGCCGCCGTCAGCGGCCGCGACGAGCAAACCCAAACCGCCGTGCTGATCGCTTACGGATTGGGTTCCACCGTCGGCGTCGAACTCCCCCATTCCCGGCGCACCGAATCGGAAGCCGACGAGATCGGCATCCTGTATGCCGCGCGCGCCGGGTACGATCCGCGCGGCGCGGTCCGGTTTTGGGAACGCATGATGGAGGTCTCCGCCGGGCGCGCTTCCCCGCCGGAGTTTCTCTCCACCCATCCCTCCGACACCACCCGCATCAACAACCTGAACCGCCTCATGCCGCAAGCCATGGAGGAATACGAAAAAGCCACCGGCCGCCGCCTGAACTGACGGCAGCCGGAGGGGATCGAAGTTTGTAAGCTTGATTCAGCAGGTGGTTAATCCCGTAACCCAGTTACACGCTTTGTCGTAAAACACGTTTTCGCCAACAAGCCACCGCCAAAGCCAGCAGCCCCACCATAACAGCATAGGACTTCGGTTCCGGTATCACCGTGTAGCGGGTGTGAATTTCAACCGCGTCGATCAACGATCCCGTACTCCCCTGGGCATTGACGAAGATCGTAATGAAATCGGATTGCAGGTTGTTGATGGTCACCACACTGGTGGCTAACCCCCAAAAGAAGAATCCGTCCTGTTCGTATTGCGGATTCAAATCAGTGGTCACCGGGGAAGGCGGCGACACGTCTATGGCGGGCGGACTGTAGAAACCGGCCGTTGGTTCGTAAACAACTCCGATGTACACCTCCAAAACATAACCCGGTCCCGTGCCGACGGGAGGAGCCACCGGAATGTCAAATTGGATGAAGCCATCCGGGCCCAAATCCCAAGCCCCGCCGTCCCGGTGAATGTGCCAGGGGATGGAGGGATCCTGGTAACCCGTGCCAACCCCGCCCGAGGGAACGACGGTGATATTCATGGCGGGAACCCCGTAAGGATTTTCGTAATCCTCGGGCAGGGCCGTGGTGCTGTCGGTGGTAAACAGGTAGCTTTGGAAGGTGGTGTCCGGATCCCCGTACCAACTTGGCGCGGGCAAAGTGGGTCCGCCGGAAATGGATCGGAAATCAAACTGATAATCCAGCGACGGTTCTTCATACCAGAACTCGCGGTCATCGAAGGCCTCGGCCAAATACAACGTTTCGGCCATTGCCGCGGATGGCGCTGCCGCTGCTAAAAAACATACCGCCGTAAACGGTCTTGCCAGTGAATAAAGGGATCCGGTTTTCATTGTAATGGATAAATTATGAATTTTATGGATACTTAGGGACTGTCTCCCACCGTGTTGAAATTGTTGCGCAGGATTCCGAAATCAGCGGTTCCCACATTGCCGCTTCCGGTGATGTCGGCCTGCAGGGCCGCTCCTCCCGTCTGATTAAAATAAAACAGCAGGATTCCGTAATCCGCGGTGCCGATCACGTTGCTGCCATTAAGGTCTCCCCCGGGCAATTGATTGGCTCCGGTGAACTCGACCAGCGCCTGACCTTCCGAATCAAACCCGAGGTCCAACCTGCGACGCAGGTTCCAATTAGCCTTGGCGCTCACCCGGTAGCCGGCGGTATCGACATCGGTCAACAGGACCGTCCCCACACCGCTGGTGAACTCGACGCTTTTCACCCGCGTCTCCAACACGGTTTCCGCCATATCAGTGAAAACAAAGGTCACTTCGCGGGTAATCGGTCCAGGCACCAATCCTTGTAATTGGACCGCGGCCTCCACCTGAAATTTATTGATCAGAATTTGGCCCAAACTGGTGGAGGTTTGATTGCCCGAACGGTCGGTCACCGTGAAGACCACGTCGTAAATCCCGTTCTCGGTGGCCGCCGCCACCTCGTATTCGAATGCGTATTCGGTATAACCATCCCCATTGATCACCGGGCCGGCGGCGGTTCCCGTCTGCGAGGCGGAATAAAGGGCCGGACCCTCCAAGGTCACCACCGCCGAAACATCCTCAATGCCGGCCAGCTCGTCAAAGGCCGCCGCCGTAATGACCAGGGTTCCTTGAATAACCACGGCTGACGGATCGGTCATGTCGTCGCCAAACTGCGTCACCGAAGAGTAATCGTTGACATCGGCGATCAACGGCGGAGTGCCGTCAATGGTAATAAAGCCGGTGTTGACCGTGAAGGGAGTCAACCAGGAAAAGGTCGGGGATCCGGTGGTCAATCGGGTCTCCCCTCCGAAGGTGTCATCCGATAGTTTGACCCGGTGGAAGACCCGTGTTTGGCCCTCGTCGGGTCCGGCTTCCAGTTTCACATCTGCGATCAACTGATCGGCGTCCGTTCCTTCTTCGCCCGGATGGGAAAAGGTCAATCCAACGGCCGCGTCCAGTTTGCCGATGGCCGTGGCGGCCTCCTGATCTGCGGCGATCAGCACGTTCCAAGCTGGATCCAACGCCAAATTGCCAAAGGTGAAAAATCCGGTGGCATAGCCGAGCAACACCTCCACCGCGGTGATTTTTTGGGCCAAGGCTTCCACGTTCACCGTGGCGTAAAGATCGTCACCGGGCTGAATGAAGACGTTGCCGTCGGGATCCAGGGTGCGTCCGGGCGGAAGCAGGGTCCCGTCGAAGCCGAGGGGCATCCGGTTTTGGGTTTCGGCAAAGGTCTCCACGTTCCCCCAGCCGTCCACCGAAGTCACGGTGTTGACACCCCCGTCAGTGAGCCAACCGGCGAGGTCGTCCACCAGGTTGTGAAACACCCGAACGCCGTCGGCCGAGGCGGTGACCGCCACCGTCGAATTTTCAAATTGATTGTCATAAACCGCCGCGTCGCCGGAGCGGATCTCCAGCAGACCATTGGCAAAGACCGTGCGGGCCATGGTGAAACTCCCGGTTTCCGTCACCTCCAGGGTAAAGGTCCCGTCGCTGTCCACCGTGGACCCGTCGATCACCAGATTGCCGTCCACCGTGACGGTCGTGCCGTCGGCCACGTGCGCGTCGGTGATCAGGATCAACCCGTCGGCCCCTCCGGTGAGGGTGGTGTCGCCGTTGAACCACACGCTGCCAAGGCTGTTGAAGAAGGTGAAGCTTCCGGACAATTGGGAGCCGCCTCCCAATTCCAAATTCCCGTTCACCACCTCCAGCACCGAGCCGGGGGGCAAAATGAGTTCGCCGGGAGCGGCCAGGGTTCCCGCCACCGTCACGGTGGTGCCGGGCACGACGTAGAGGTTGTCGTGCTCCACGGTTTCGCCATGCGGAATGGTCACATTCTGCAAGATCCCGTGCCGCAACTTGGTCATCGCCGCATCGGCATACCATGGGTTGAAATTCACGTTCCCGATGACCGCGTCCCCCAGCACCGCCGGGCCGGTGGGATCTCCCCAATAATTGCCGGTGGCGTCGAGTTTGACCGGGGTGTCATTGCGCACCCCGGCCAGGCCGTTGCCCGCGAAATGGTTTTTTCCCATCACCACTTTGCTGAGATCGGGCGGGGCGGCGGCCGAACCACGCACCCGGAGGCCATGACCGTCCGCGTTGGCAAACTGGTTTTCCTCGATGGTAACCTCCCCCTGCAAGTCCACCCCGTCCCAAAACACGATCCCCACCCCGCTCTGGGAAAATTGATTTTGGGTCAGGAGCACCGAATTGACCGTGCCATCCAGCAGCACGCCCGGCTGCAGGGTGTTGCCCAAGCTGACTTGATTGCCCTCCACCCGCGCGCCGTCGATGTTCCTCAGGTGAATCCCGGCCAGGGAAGTCGTGATCTCGTTCCCCTCCACCACAAAGTCTTCCCCGTTGACTCCGTCGTGGTGGGAAAACGCCCGGCCTGAATGATTGGTCACCAGATTCCACGAAAACTCCAAATCCCGGATCAGGTTCGGATCGCCCGGCGCCCCCACGGTCGTGATAAAGGCGTTGCGGTTGCCGTCGAATATATTGTTGCGCACCACGGTCTCTTGGACGGCATCCTCACCGCTCACCTGGATGGCCGCTTCGACCGCCCCGGTGAGAGTAAAGCCTTCGATGGTCACCTGGTCCGCGCGCACGCGCAGCAAATAGTCGGCCCCGGAGCCACTGAGAACCGCTTCGGGGCCCCGCGCTCCGCCACCCGTGGGCGGAGCTGCCGCATTGGGACCGCGCAGGGTGATTTCGCGATTCAATTCCAGGGTCCCGGCCAAGGAATAGACCCCGGGCAGAACGTCGATCTCGTCTCCATCCACCGAGGCGGCCACCGCCGCCTGCACCGTCGCAAACGGAGAAACGCCGTTGTCCAAGCCATTGACCGGATCGACCGTCAAGACCGAGGCCGCCTGCGCAGCGGCGGCCATGGCGAACATTCCGATCAAAACGGCAACCGCCTTGGGAAGCATGAATGGCCCCCGGCGGGCGGTAGCCCGGGGCACTGGTGGCATTTCAATCTGGTTCCATCCCATTCAGGAGCCCTCCTCCGTTTTGGTCACCCGCAGGCGTACGTGCAATCTGGACGGCAGTTCCGGTTCGGCCAGCGCGGCCACCAGTTGCCGGCCTTCCATGGCCGGGTGAAGGCCCTCCTCCGGAAAATCGAACTCCACGGTCAGGCCATCGGCTTCCCCGCCCCCCTCATGCCATTGCGTCAAATCAGTGCTCCATTGATAAGAACCGGCCGCATCCGGCGTTTCCCCGGATTTATTACGGTGACTGAACAGCAATCGGTTGGCCTCCATCCCTTCACACCTCAGCGCGGGTCCGGTAGCCGCCCGGTCCAGGCCCAAATAATATTTGAGCCCATTGGGAATCCCGCTGCCGTCCGGATCCGCGCCAAAAGCCCTCGCGGCGGGATCCGTTACCTCAGGATACAAGGCTTCGGCCCAGGCGGAAAAGCCGACCGGTGGCTCCGCGGCGGGATGAAAGCGGGTGTGGATCTCCACCGAATCGACCAAGCCCCCTTGCGAGGTGGCCTGGAGCAATAGGGTGAAAGAGTCGGCGACCAAGTCCGCCGCCCGCGCCGTCCACTGGATTTCCATGTAACGACCGATGACATCCGGTTGGAGGAGCACTATGGTTTCCTCGATTTCCTCCAACTCCAGCCCCGGCACGTCCACCTGCGGCAGGGCCATCGGGTTTTGGTAAGCCACCACCCGCGCGTAAATGTCCAAACGTTCGACCCCGGTTGCGGGAAGTTCCGGCGGGACATACGGAATGGTTAGGGCAATGGAGCCTCCCGGCCCCAGATCCCAAGCACCGTCCTCCGACACGCCGGAGAGGGCAAACGGATTATTTGGGTCCTGCCACCCCACCCCCACCGGCTCCGACACCGTGATCACCGCCACCGGATCGCCATACGGGTTGGCCGCGGTTTCCGGGCCGGTTGTGGTTGCCGGGGTGGTGAACCGGAAAACCTGATGGGTGGTGTTTTCATCCCCCGCCCAGTCCGGTGCGCCGCTCCCCCTCAGGTTCACGGGGGCGGCGAGCAGACCAAGGCAACCTGCCCATATTCCGATTGATAGGATTGTTTGCGAATCAAACCGCATGGTTTCGTCGATCTAAAGTGAAGGGTCCCGATTTTGTGCGGAAAGGGCCTTTTGCCCTCGGCGGGCAAAAGACCTTGTCATGGCCCGAACCGAGACCGTCCGGACAAATTTCCGTCCACCAAACCGGGCCGCCCCGGGGAGATTCGGTGTTCCCGGAGGAACACCGGTGACTCCCGCGGGCGGGCGGCCCGGAATGAAGAGGAGCGTGGTTCAACAGGGAACCTCCGTCCGCAGTTACTCGGGATCTCCAGCCATGAAGAAGTTGGCTTGCAACACCCCGTAATCACTGGTGCCAACCGCGCCGCCACCCGTGATGTCCGCTTGCTCGGCTCCGGCTCCAACCGTCTGGTTCCAGTAGAACCGCAGGATGGAGAAGTCGAGGGTGTTGATCACGTTGTCACCGTTGATGTCGCCGCCAAGGAGTTCATCGGTGCCGGTGAAGTCAACTTGGGCCTGCCCATTGGAGTCGAAGCCGATATCCAGCCGCTTGCGCAGGTGCCAGTCGGTCTTGGCGCTCAGGCGGAAGCTGTCCACGTTCACGTTTTCGAACACCACGCTGCCGACCCCGCCGGTGAACTCGATGCTCT
>PXDN01000325.1 GCA_003566375.1 Opitutia bacterium | reverse complement strand
CGTCCCTCCCCTCCGCCAAACGGGCGGTGACGTGGGAGACGATGTGCATGACGTGCGAATAGCGTTCCACCGTCATGAACTCCGGCACCCGTACGCTGCCATACTCCGCCACCCGGCCGAGATCGTTGCGCAACAAATCGACCAGCATCAGGTGCTCGGCCCGTTCTTTCGGGCTGGCGAGCATTTCCCCGCCCAGGGACTCGTCCGCTTCACCGGTCGTCCCCCGCGGCCGCGTGCCGGCGATCGGCCGGGTGCCGAGTTCGCCGCCGCGCAAGCTCACCAGCAGCTCCGGCGAACCGCTCACCAGCTCGAATCCCGGCAACCGCAAAAACGCCATGTGGGAAGAGGGATTGATAACCCGCAACCGGTCGTAAACCGCCTCGGGAGAAACCCGCAGGGAGCGTGTCTCCCGCACGGACAAGTTGACTTGGTAGGTGTCCCCGGAGGCGATCCATTCCTGAATGCGCCGGACCGCGCGGGTGTATTCACTTTTTGTAAACGTCACCTCCGCGGGCGCCTCCGGCATCTCCCCCGCGGCACCGGTCGGAAGGGGCTCCCGGGCCGCCTCCGCTTTTCGCCGCCACTCCCCGGCCATCTCCCCGGCCCGGTGCCGGGCGGCCTCCCAGGCGGCCCCCAAATCATTGCCCATCTCCGCGCGCGGCACGTTCACGCAGCAATGCAACTCGCGCGTCCCGTGATCGTACACCCAACAATCCGGACAAAGGCCGAGCGCGAACAGCGGCAGGTCGAGGTCCCGCCGCGCGAGCGCGGGAAGTTTTTCCAACAAGCGGACCAAATCGTAGGAAAAGCACCCGATCACCCCGCCGGTGAACGGGGGAGCCCCGGGCACCGCCGGTGCCCGCCACTCCCGCAGCTTGGTCCGCAAGTGGTCCAGCGGGTTCCCGGCCGCGAAGGCGGTGCCGCCCCGCGCGTCCCGCGTCTCGATCCCGTTTTCCCAACCCTGCCAAACCTCGCGGGGAGCGGTGGCGAGAATCGTGTAACGCCCTTGCTTGCGGGTCTCCAGCAAGTAAACGTTCTCCCCTTCCCGCCACCAATCCCGCCAATGCGCGGGAAACGGCGCTTCGGGGAAAACGCCCGCGAACGGCAGGACGGCAAACTCCGCCGCCCACTCCGCCCATTGACTCCGTGAAACCCGTTCCATTTCCCCGCACTATTCCACGGATTCTCTTAAAATGTCAGCCTTTTCCCCGATTCGCCGGGCGGAGACGGGAAATATTTCAATTCCCCTCGTTAGCGGCCCGTTCCTTTTCGATTGCCCGCAGCACTTGCAAAAGGGCCAAGCCGTTGTTGCGGCCGAAATCATGGTAATCCTCCGCCTGCCAACCGGCGAGGAAACCGGTTTCCACAATGAACGATTCCACCGTGTTGAGGTTTTCACGCGCCCAGGTGCTCACGCTGCCGTTGCCCCGCCAGTGCAGGAAGCGCAGGGGCGGATGCAGGTCTTTCAAAAAACGGAAATAAGGACGCTGGTTGCCGTCGTCGCGGCCATCCCAGATTTCCATCTCTCCGTCGCGGTGCGAATGGTAATCGATCACCACGGCGGCACTCCCGCCGGTTGCGCTTTTGATGAATTCGGTCAGGGTTTTCACCGGGGTGTTTTGCGGGTCGTCGTGCCAGTCGCGGTTCACGTTGACGCGGGGTGCCTCCGGGGAACTGCGCATGTAGCCGGCCCAACGGCCTTCCGGATTGACCTGTGGATAGACGTCCATGACCGCCATCCGGCGCAATTCGGCGGCGACGGGGTCGTCGCTGACCAGAAAGTCGATTTTTCCTTCCAACACATGGTTCCCGGTGGTCTCGCTGGCGTGGGTGCCGCTGGTCAACACCACCCGGAATTTCCCCTCGTGGTCGGCATCCGGATCGGTGATGCGGTACCCGATGATCGGCAGGCGGGGTATCTCCCGGCCGATGTCGTCACGGTGGCCCCCCTTCTCCGTGCCTGGTGAAAAATCGACCACGAACTGCCGGTCCGAACCGGGAATCGGGGACACCCAGGACGACCCGAACAGACCCCGCGTGTGCTCCACCGTCCTTGCGACCGGATACGGCAGAGAGTAAGCGATGCGGACGGTCTCCTGAGCAAATGGTTCGTCCGCGGTGAAGACATACTGATCACCGTCCCTGTCTCCATTTTTAAAATACGAGAAAGTCTCCCCGCCGTCGAGGCTGAAGACGTAGCGGTGATCGGCGAGGTGGGCGCGGTTGGCGTCGCGGACGGCCGGCACGCGGAAGGTCGGCCTTTTCCCCTGCACCCCGCTGATATCGAAATGAAACCACCGGCCGGTCGATAGAATGTTCCGCGGCGCCAGGGTGATGACCGGCTCGTCCGTCTCCGCCCCCTCCACCGTGGTTTCTTCGATGTTGAGCGAGCCGCTGTCGAAATCCTGGCTGAAGGAAATCTCCCCCGCCAAAGGCCCGGCGGCCCAAACCGCCGTTCCCAAAATAACCAGTGCCGACAGATCCCTCCCCCACCGGCGCGTCGCATTCCTTCTTCCTTTTTCCTTTTTCATTCTGAATTCTGAATTCTACATTCTACATTCTACATTCCACATTCTCTCAATATCCCACCGCCGTGCCTGCGCGGCGCAGGTCGGCGGCGCCGTGCAGGCGTCCGTCGGGAAGCGCCAAAATCAAATGGGCTCCGCCAAAGTAGGTGTCCTGCTGCTGGTAAGGATTAATTTGATACCCGCGCTTGCGCAACCCCGCCAAGGTGTCGTTTTCAAACGAAGCTTCGACCCGCAGTTGCGGCCGGGTAAAGAAAGGGAACGCCCGCGGCCCCGCCATCGCCTCGCTCCCCGACAACCCGTATTCCAGCGAGTAAAGGATGGTGTAAACAATCGCGGGCGGTATCCGGGATCCACCCTGCGCGCCCGTGACCAGGCGGACGCGGTCGTTTTCCAGAACGATGGTTGGCGAAGTGTTCGAACGCGGGGTGCGCCCGGGCGCCCAGCGGTTGCCTTCCGGGTTGTTGCCAAAGCGGGTGATGCCGTTGTTGAAAAAGACTCCCTGGGAGTAAAACCCGGCTCCGAATGACGGGCCGAGGGTCATGGTGATGGCGACCGCGTTCCCCTCGCGGTCCACCACCGAGAGATGGGTGGTGTGCTCTTCGGCGTTTTCATCCGCATCGTCCTCTCCGTTGTCGTCCGTTTCGGGTCGGGGTGTGACGGGCCACGGATCGAGATGCCGGAAACGGGGATCCGTTTGGTCCTCGAATTCCCACGGTTGCCCGGAGGGCATGCTGGAGGGAATCTCCGCCGCGCCGATCAACTCCATGCGGTGGCGCGCGTAGGCGGGGCTGATCAATCCGTTGGCGGGGACGGGTGAATCCGGATCATGGATCCACCGGCCGTAATCCCGGTTGGCCATGCGAATGGCATCGGCGATTTTGCCGGCCGCCACCGGCGAATCGGCGGGCAGGCCGTGCTCCCGCAGGGCAAACCGGTCCAGCATCACCAGCGGCTGGATCACCTGCGTGCCCCCAAGGGGCGGCGGGGCGCTCAATACCGTGTATTGCCGAAAGCCACCTGCCAACGGCCGCATCCAGCGGGTTTGGAAACCGGCCAAATCCTCCGGCACCGCCGGATTGCCGGCCTCGTTAAGGTCCTTGATCAGTTGTGCCGCCACCGGTCCGCGGTAAAAGCCATCGCTCCCTTCCGCCGCGACGCGTTCCAACACGGCGGCCTTGGCCTCCTGCACCAGCCAGTCTCCCGGCTGCAGGGGCTCGCCCCCGGGAAAAAACAGCTCCACCGCCCCGGCGGGAGCGTGGTTTTCAATTTTCTCCTGATGAGAGGCGAGCGAGGCGGACAAATTGACCGGCACCGCGAAACCTTCCCGCGCCAAACGAATGGCCGGGGCGAGCACGACCTCGCGGGGGAGGCGGCCATAACGCTCATGGGCATCCAGCAAACCGGCCGCGTGACCGGGGATGGCGACGTTGCGGGCGGAGCCCTCTTCGCCCCGCGAGCTGCCGGCGCGCGAGTAAAAGTCTCCGAATTCAGCCCGCCGCTCGTTGGCCAACCAAAGCAAAATGCCGCCTCCTCCGCCCAGTCCGGTGTTCCCGGTGTCCACCACCCCGAGCGCGAAGGCGGTTGCCACGGCGGCATCCACCGCGTTCCCGCCCGCTTGCAGCATCTCCACTCCGGCCTCGGAACAAAGCCGGTGTCCGGAGGCGACCATGCCGTTGGAACTGATCACCCCCTGGGAGGCGACATGGGTTCTTTCCGGGGCGGTGCCGGCCACGGGAGCATGGCGGCAGGCCCCGACCAGCAAAACGACCGGGAGCAAAAGCCCCAGGCGGGCGGCGAAACGAAGGCGGTGGGTTTTCATCATGTAAAATCGGTTTTTTCGGGACCGCTTGTCAGCGCTGATAAACCAGCGGCGGTGGGCGGTTGACCCGGTTTCGGAAGGAAGGATCACCGGTCAGTCGATTCCCCGAACGGATAAAATTCCCGTATGTCGATGTTCTCATACTCCAGAGCGTCCAGCCTGACCGTGCCGAACCAGTCGCCGGGGGCGTCCACGATGAACATGTTTTTCGCATACCCGGTTTCGTGAAACCCGCGGCGGAAATGAACGCGCGTCTTGAGCACGAACACATCGAAATCATCCGGCTCGACGGGTCCGAACCGCAGCTGCCCCGGGGTCGTGTTTTGCTGGTAGCCGGGGGTCAGGACCAGCATGCTCGCCTCGCCGAAGGCGATCACCGCCACCCGCTGGTATCCCCACCGGGAGCCGCGCCAAACGAGCTTCCCGGTGACGCGGACCGGTTCGCCGGCCTGTTCGCCGGTGTAGCCGCCGACTTTCCGGTCAAACGGGTCGCCGACTTGCAAATCCTCCTCCCAAATGGCGTCCAGCGCCGGTTCGTCGGTGAGAGCTGAATACAAAATGCGATCCACTCCCTGATCGATCAATTCCCGCAAGGTCCAGGTCGCGTCACCCGGGCGGTCCCAGTAATCGGCGAGCACCACCGGGGTTCCCCCCGCCTCGATCGCCCGGCGGGTTTTCCGCACCGCCTCGGCGGGTTGGGGAAACTGCCCGTGCGCCCAATCGTTTCGCACCCGCCAGATGAATTCCTCCATGTCGTCGGCGATTTCATCCGCCAGGGACTGGTTGCCGTCGGTCATGACATGGATGCTGGTCCCCAGCGTCGGCACGTCGGCCCAGGGAAACCCGAGAAAAACGTTCACATACGCCCCCGCGTGCCGGTCCTCCCAGCGGCGGGCCCGCTCCATCACGTCCATCAGCGGCGACTGTCCGGTCCATTGCAACACGGTGGCGGTGAGGATCGGCGGACGCCGCACCGCTTTGGCGGGGGTGTAAGTCCCGCGCATCAGGGAACGCAGGTAACGGGCCGCCCGCTCCCCCTGCCGCCGAGCGTCGTAATGGGGGAAGCGTTTGGTCACGAACATGCCGTCGGCCCAGCGCAGGAATTCCCCGTCCATGTTGCCGTGCAAATCGAAGGTGGCCACGATCGGCACGTCCGGCCCGACCACTTCCCGAAAGCGCCGGGCCATCTCCGCTTCGGGCCGCGGAATGTTGCGCACCGCCATGGCCCCGTGGACGGAGAGGAACACGCCATCGACCGGCATCGCCTCCCGGAGTTCGTCGAGCATTTGCCCGACAAAATAATCGAACACCTCCTCCTGGTTCCAACTGCGGGAGGTGCCGCCGAAGACGCCGATCGGGGAGGTCAGGCCGATCAAGGAAACGTCGCCAAACTCTTCCGCCTGGGCGACGAACCCACGCATGTAGGAGCCGAGCCGGAACACCGCGTCCCCCGTCGCCGGATCTCCCCGGCGCAACCAATCCTCAATGCCCGGATCACCGCCGGGGCAAAAGGTGCAGGTCTCGTGGGAGAAACGGGCCACCGCCACCCGAAACGGCTCTTCCGCCGCCCGGGCGGGCAAAACCGGAACGGAAACGGCGGACACCGCGATGAGGATGGCGGCCATCGACCGCCAACGGGAAACATGCTTGCGCCAGGATATCATGGTCGAAGACCAACACGATTCCCGCGGCATTTCAACCGTGGAAACCGACCCACCCCCGTTGGGCCCGTCAGGATCAAGTTGGGTGAAAAAATCGAAATCGAAATCGAAATCGGAATCGGTATCGATCCCGATCCCGATCCGATTTGAATCCCCGATGCGGTTGTGGCCCGTTCGGCAACGGACGGGCATCCACCAACACCCAACCGGTCCGCGCGACGGGTCTGCATTGCCTGTCTTGGATGCGGCAACGCTTTTAAAATCCGTGGAATTGGCGTGTCATTTTGCACAATGTCTGCCATAAGCACACGTTTGATCCATGGCAGAAAAAATCACAGTGTTGCGCACTCCGCGCGCCAAGCACGGGGGAAAACACGCGTATTTCAACCGCGAGCTGAGCTGGCTCGCGTTCAACCGGCGCGTGCTCGAACAAGCGCAGTCGGCCGACAACCCGCTGATGGAGCGGATGAAATTCCTCGCCATCGTCAGCTCGAACCTGGACGAGTTTTTTGAAATCCGCGTCTCCGGCCTGATCCAGCAGGTGAAATCCGGGGTTATCCAAGTCGGGCTGGACGGCTTGGGGCCAACCGAGCAATTGCGGCGAATTCACGACGTGGTCGTTTCCCAGGTCGCCGACCAATACCGCTGCTTCCGTGAGGATGTGATCCCGGAACTGCATAAATGCGGCGTCCATTTTCTCTCCCCCGAGGAATTGACCAAACCGGATCTCAATTGGATCAACCACTACTTCCGCGAACAGGTCTTCCCGGTGCTCACCCCCCTGGCCATCGACCCGGCCCACCCGTTTCCACAAATCGCCAACAAAACCCTCAACGTCCTCGTCTCCCTGGAGGACCCCGATGCCCCCGAAAACGAATCCCCGATGGCGATCCTGCCGGTTCCGCGCATCCTGCCCCGCCTGGTGAGAATTGATTCTCCGGACAAATCCCAGCTTCGCTTCGTTTTTCTGAGCGATATCATCAAGCTGAACGCCCGGCACCTCTTTCCCGGATACGGAATTCACTCCGCCCACGCCTTCCGCATTACCCGCAACAGCGATCTCTACATCGACGAGGAAGAGGCGGAAAACTTTCTCGAAATGATCGAGGAGGAATTGAAACAACGGCAAAAAGGGGCCGCCGTTCGATTGGAAATCGAGGACGGCGCCGAGGAACCCCTGCTGCAGCGCCTGCTGGGGCACATTGATCTGCCCACCGAATACGTGTTCCGCATTCGCGGCCCCATCAACCTGCTCCGCTTGATGAGCGTTTACGACGCCATCGACCGGCCCGATCTGAAGTTCAAACCGTTCCAACCGGCGGTGCGCCCTCCGCTCAATTCCACCCAATCCATTTTCAAGCTGATCGGCGAGGAGGACATCCTGCTCCACCACCCCTTCGACTCCTTCGCGCAGGTGGTGGAGTTCATTCAACAGGCCGCCAAGGACCCGCGGGTTTTCGCCATCAAACAGACCCTCTACCGCACCAGCGGGGATTCCCCCATCGTGCGCGCGTTGATGGAGGCCGCCAACAACGGCAAGCAGGTGACCGCTCTGGTGGAGTTGAAAGCGCGGTTCGACGAGGCCAATAACATCCAATGGGCCAAACAGATGGAGGAGGCCGGCATCCACGTGGTGTATGGCATGGTAGGTTTCAAGATTCACTGCAAATGCAGCCTGGTGGTTCGCCGCGAAGACACCGGATTGCGCCGCTACGTGCATCTGGGCACCGGCAATTACCACCCGCAAACCGCCCGGATTTACACCGATCTGAGTTTCTTCACCGCCAGGGACGGCATCACGGCGGAGGTCGCCCACCTGTTCAACACCTTGACCGGTTTCGGGCGTTCTCCCGAGTTTGAGCACCTGCACGTCGCGCCTTACAATCTGCACGCGCGCCTGCAGGAAATGATCGGGCGCGAGGCCGAAAACGCCGCCGCCGACCGACCGGCGCGAATCATCGCCAAGCTCAACAGCCTGGTGGACCAAACCACCATCGACAGCCTCTACGAGGCCTCGCGGTCCGGGGTGTCCATCGACTTGATCGTGCGGGGAACCTGTTGCCTCGTTCCCGGCGTGCGCGGGCTCAGTGACAACATCCGGGTCCGCAGCATCGTGGGCCGGTTTCTGGAGCACAGCCGGATATTTTATTTTGAAAACCACGGCGGGGAGCCGGTCGTGATGGCCGGCAGCGCCGACTGGATGCCGCGCAATTTCTTCCGGCGGGTCGAAACGGCCTTCCCGATTGAGGAGCCCCGCCTGCAAAACAAAATTCTCCACCTCCTGGAGATCAGTCTGCGCGACACCGCCAAGGCAAAAAAACTGCTGCCATCCGGCGCCTACGTGCCGGTTGAGGGTGAAGACGCGGACGCCTCGTTTTCCTCCCAATCCCATTTTCTGGAGGAATACCAAGAGCCACCCGCCCCCGCTTCACTGTGATGCAGTTTTTCCGTGGCAGTGGATGACTTCCCAACCGCGCCCCGGGTCAACGGTTTCCCCCGGGCCAAAACCACAAGACCGCCGACTTCAAGAAGCCGGCGGTCCCGCAGAACCCAAATAACCGCAGATCATCACAACAACAGAAAACCGTTTCCGGTTTTCATTTTTCCCTGCGATCACCTGATTAGATCGCCCCCCGTCGGAATTGTTCACTTTTTCCGTGGATTTTTGCCGATTTTTCGACCGGAGGGAGTTCCCGAATGGCGGGTTACTCAAGTTCCGCCGCCAATGGACCGGCGGGCCGCCTCCTTGGCGAAATAAGTCAGAATCATGTCCGCCCCGGCCCGCTTGATGGCGAGCAGGCTTTCGTCGCGGATGCTCTCCAAATCGAGCCAGCCCAGCCTGGCGGCGGCGTGGATCTGGGCATACTCCCCGGAAACCTGGTAGGCGGCCACCGGCAGGCGGGTTTGCTCCCGCACGTCGCGGATGATATCGAGGTAGGCCCCGGCTGGTTTCACCATCAAAATGTCCGCCCCCTCCGCCTCGTCGAGGGATGCCTCGGTGAGGGCCTCCCGCCGGTTGGCGGGGTTGAGTTGGTAGCCTTGTTTGTCGAGCAGGCGGGTGCCGGCGGCGGAAGCGCTGCCCACCGCGTCCCGAAACGGCCCGTAATAGGCACTGGCGAATTTCACCGAATAGGCCAAAATGCCGGTCCCGGAAAATCCGGCCGCGTCCAGGGCTTTCCGGATCGCGCCGACCCGGCCGTCCATCATGTCGGAGGGGGCGGTGAAATCGACCCCCGCGCGGGCGTGCAGCACCGCCATTTCGCAAAGAATCTCCACGGTGGCGTCGTTGTCCACTTCGGTTTCGGCGGCGTTTAGCACCCCGTCGTGCCCGTGGGTGGTGAAGGGGTCGAGGGCGATGTCCGTCAACAGCGCCAGTTCCGGCACCGCCTCCTTCACCGCCCGCACCGCCCGCAGGGTGAGGCCGTCCGGGTCGAGAGCGGCGGTGCCGCGGGCGTCCTTCAACGCCGGGTCCATGCGCGGGAACAGCGCCGCGGCGGGGATGCCGAGGTCGCGCAACTCCCGGCATTCGCGGACCAGATCGGGAATGGTCAACCGGCGAACGCCCGGCATCGACTCGACCGGTTCCGGTTTCCCCTCCCCGTCGATCACGAAGAGCGGCGCGATCAGGTCTTCCGGGGTCAACACGGTCTCCCGCACCAGCCCGCGGATGGCGGGCGTCCTCCGCAAACGGCGCGGGCGGCGAATGAGTTCTTGCTTGAAATGGCCTTCCATGCTGGTTTCAGTGGCGTTTTTGGACACAGTGCGAACCATGGTGAATCTCCCTTCCCATTGCAATCTCCGCGAAACGCTCCGGCGAAGCCCGGTCGCGTCCACCGCCCGTCGAACGTGTTGCCGCGGCTGATTTCCGCCGCCCAGCCCGCCGGGCCGCCCGCGCCGCCCGCCTGCACAACACCTTCCGTTTCGACCTTTTTGCCTGTTTCCACCATGGATTTTCAACTTTACGATTCCCTCTCCCGTTCCGCCCGGCCCCTGGCCGCGGCGGACGACAAAGAACTCCGCTTTTATTGCTGCGGCCCGACCGTTTACGGTCCGGCCCACATCGGCAATTTCCGCACTTTCATCCTGCAGGATGTGTTGCGGCGCTCGCTGGAGGCGCTCGGCCACAAGGTGCGGCACGTCCGCAACCTGACCGATGTCGATGACAAAACCATCCGCCAATCACGGGAGGAAAAGCGGTCCCTGGCGGAGTTCACCGCCCACTGGACCAAGCGTTTTCATGAAGATTGCGCGGCGCTCAACCTGTTGCCGCCGCATGTCGAGCCGGCCGCCACCGCCCACATTCCGCAGCAGATCGACCTGATCGGGAAATTGATCGACAAAGGCCACGCCTACCGGGCCAACGACGGTTCGGTCTATTTCCGCGTCTCCTCCTTCTCCGACTACGGCAAACTCTCCCGGCTGAAAGACCGCGAAATCCTCACCGGACGACCGGGCTCGGCGGACGATGCCGCCGGGCCGGTGGACGCGGACGAATACGAACTCGACTCGGCGGCCGATTTCGCCCTTTGGAAATCGCGCAAACCGGACGACGGGGAGGTGTTTTGGCCGAGCCCGTGGGGCGAGGGCCGTCCCGGCTGGCACATCGAGTGCAGCGCCATGAGCATGGCCTACCTCGGGGAAACCTTCGACCTGCACGGCGGCGGCGTGGATCTCGTTTTCCCCCACCACGAAAACGAAATCGCCCAGAGCGAGGCCTGCACCTGCCAGCCGTTCGCCCGCCACTGGTTTCACTCGGCCCACCTGATGGTCGAGGGGCGGAAGATGAGCAAAAGCCTCGGCAATCTTCACACCCTGGATGACATCCGCGCGCGCGGCGTTTCTCCGGCGGCCCTCCGCTACGCGCTGCTCTCCGGCCATTACCGGCAGCCGCTCAATTTCACTTGGGAAACCATCCACAGCGCCGAAAGCGCTTTGGAGAAATTGCGCAAATTCCGCCGGCAGCTCGCCGACTCCGCCGGAGACACAACCGCGCCGGAAAACGGCGGCTGGGGTTCGTTTTCCCCGGTGGCCGCCGCCCTCGCCGACGACCTGAACACCTCCGCCGCCCTCGGGGCGGTTTTCCGGGGTATCCGGGAAGTGGATGCCACTTCCCCCGAAACGGCGGCCGCCGCCATCGCCTCGCTTGACCGGGCGCTCGGCGCGCTTGGGTTGGCTTTGGCCGAGGAAAAGCCATCCGCCGCCATCCCCGCGGACATCACCCGGCTGGCCGAAGAACGCTGGGCGGCCAAACAGGCGAAAAACTTCGCCGAAGCCGACCGCCTGCGCGATCAACTCAAAGCCCAAGGCTGGACAACCCTCGACCGCAAGGACGGCTACGATTTGGAACCACTCGCCTGAAGCTTGATGAAACCAATGGAACCCAGCCTGACGGGAAAAAATTGGAAGCGGCAGGATGTCGCTTCCACTTGTTACGACCATGAATTGATCCTTTGGATACAGATCTCCAACCAATTTTAATTGACCATGATGACGCCACTTGAAGAACTCCGCCATTCCAGCGCCCATGTGCTGGCCACCGCCGTGCTGCGCAAGTTTCCCGAAGCCAAACTCGACATCGGCCCGCCGACCGACAGCGGGTTTTATTACGACTTCGACCTCGACCACCGCTTTACCCAGGAGGACTTGGAGGAGCTGGAGAAAGAGATGAAAGCGGTCGTCAAGGAGCGGCAGCCGTTCGAGCGCCGCGAGGTTAGCCGGAAGGAGGCGGAATCGTTTTTCCGCGAGCGCAACCAACCTTACAAAATCAGCCGGCTCGGCGACATTCCGGAGGGGGAGGCGGTCTCCTTTTACCAGAACGGCGATTTTGTCGATCTCTGCGCCGGCACCCACGTTCGCCACACCGGCAAAATCAAAGCCTTCAAACTGTTGAGCATCGCCGGCGCCTACCACCGGGGGGACGAAAAGAACAAACAGCTCCAGCGCATCTACGGCACCGCCTTCCCCTCGAGGGAGGAATTGGAAACCTACTTGCGCCAACTGGAGGAAGCCAAACAGCGCGATCACCGCAAACTCGGCCGCGACCTGAAACTCTTTCACATCGACGACAAGGTCGGCCAGTGGATGATTCTCTGGACCCCCCGCGGTTCGGTGGTGCGGCAGGAGTTGCAGAAATTCATCGCCGGGGAGCTGTTTCGGCAGGGTTACTCCCAGGTCTTCACCCCGCACATCGGCAAGCTCGATCTTTTCCGCACCTCCGGCCATTTTCCGTATTACCGGGATTCCCAGTTTCCCCCGCTGGTGGACCGGGACTTTCTGGAAGGACTCGCCGACGAGGGTTGCGCCTGCTCGGAGTTGTCCAACCGGATGGAAAAAGGGGAAATCGACGGCTACCTGCTCAAGCCGATGAACTGCCCCTTTCACATCAGAATTTTCGACTCCCAGCCCCACTCCTACCGCGATCTGCCGGTGCGCCTGGCCGAGTTTGGCACCGTTTACCGCTGGGAACAATCGGGAGAGCTGAACGGCATGACCCGCGTGCGCGCCTTCACCCAGGACGACGCCCACATTTTTTGCACCGAGGAACAGGTGGCGGCCGAAGTCGGCGGCTGTCTGGAGTTGGTGAAAATAGTTCTCAACAAGCTCGGGATGGACAACTACCGGGTGCGCATCGGCCTGCGCGACCCCGACTCGTCAAAGTACACCGGCGAACCGGAAAACTGGGACAAAGCCGAGGCCGCCTGCCGCGACGCCGCCAAAACCCTCGGGGTCTCCTTCTCCGAAGAGGCCGGGGAAGCCGCCTTCTACGGCCCCAAGATCGACTTCGTGGTCAAGGACGTGATCGGGCGCGAGTGGCAGCTCGGCACCGTGCAGGTCGATTACAACCTGCCGATCCGTTTTGATCTCAGCTACATCGGAGCCGACAACCAACCCCACCGACCGGTCATGATTCACCGGGCGCCGTTCGGCTCGCTGGAGCGGTTTTGCGGGTTGTTGATCGAGCACTTTGCGGGAGACTTCCCAACTTGGCTGGCGCCGGAACAGGTGCGGATTCTCCCGATCAGTGAAAAACTGTTTGATTACGGGCGCCGCCTGCGGGCCGATTTGCACGCCCGCGGCATCCGCGCGGAGGTGGACGAACATTCCGACAAACTCGGCGCGAAAATCCGCCGGGGCCAGTTGGACAAAATCCCCCACCTCCTCATCGCCGGCGCCAAGGAGGAGGAAGCCGGCGCGGTTTCCGTTCGCAGCCGGGAAAACGGCGACGAAGGCAGCCAGCCCTTCGCGGAATTCATCACCCGCCTGGAAGCCGAAATCAGCGAGCGCAAACTGACGGTGAAAAAGTAGCGGGAAATCGTATTTGACCTTGGGCGCGCCGGGGACTTCTTCTCGAAGACATGCGTTACCGGCGATTTGGCAGAACCGAACTACAAATTCCCGTTTTCTCCTGTGGCGGGATGCGTTACCAGCACAAATGGGACGATGTGGCGCCGGATGAGGTCCCCAAAGATGGCCAGGCCAATCTCGAAGCCACCATCCACCGGGCGCTCGAACTTGGCATCAACCACATCGAAACCGCCCGCGGCTACGGGTCGTCGGAAATGCAACTCGGCTGGGTGCTGCCCACATTGCCCCGCGACAAGTTAATCATCCAAACCAAGGCCGCCCCGTCGGCCGACCCCGCGGAGTTTTTGGACACGTTTAACAAGTCGATGGATTACCTGCGGCTCGATTATGTGGACCTCTTCTCCCTGCATGGAATCAACAACCGGGAGTTGCTCGACTGGTCGCTGCGCAAAGGCGGCTGCATGGAGGTCGCCAGACAACTGCAGCGGGAGGGCCGGGTCCGCCACATCGGATTTTCCACCCACGCGACCACCGATGTTATCCTGGAGGCGGTCAACTCCGGTGAATTCGATTACGTCAACATCCACTGGTATTTCGTCAACGACCTCAACTGGCCGGCCATCGAAGCCGCCCATCGGTTGGACATGGGGGTCTTCATCATCAGCCCCAACGACAAGGGCGGCAAACTGTATTCCCCGCCGCCGAAGCTGGTCGAACTGTGCGCCCCCCTCTCCCCGATGCAATTCAACGCGCTCTACTGCCTGGCCCGCCCGGAGGTCCACACCCTGAGCTGCGGAGCGGCCCGCCCCTCCGATTTCGACGAGCACAACGCCGCTCTCGACCACTACGAGCGCATTCCGGAATCCATCGGCGAAATTGAAAAACGCCTGCGGGCGGAACTGGAGACGGTCCACGGACGGGATTGGTGCGAACGGTGGTTCGAGGGCATCCCCGAATACGTGGACATCCCCGGCGAGGTGAATGTCCGCGAAATTCTCCGCTTGTGGACCTACGCGAAAGCGCTCGACCTCGTCGATTGGGGCCGCATGCGCTACAACCTGCTCGGGCAGGCGGGCCACTGGTTTCCCGGCCAAAAAGCGGACAACGCCGAACCCGCCAAACTCGCCGCCGCCCTGCGGGCCAGTCCCTTTGCCGAAAAAATTCCCGGCATCCTGGCCGATGCCCACCAAATGCTGAACGACAAAGCGGTCAAACGCCTGAGCCAAAGCTGAGAAGATACCGGTAATGTCCCGCACCATCGCCCCGCCGTCACACCTCCGGAACGGGCCGACAGTTCGGTATACTGTTTTCAAGTGATGCCTTGACCAACGCGCGGTCACGGCGGTTGAATTCCCGCCGTCATGATCCGCCTCAACCGATTGGCCCGGGCCGTTTTCGCCAGCGTTGCGCTGGCCGCCCTTCCCCTTGCGGGCCAATCGCCGGGGGTGACCGCCGAATCCCTCCCGGTGCTGCTGGAGCGGGCGGCCGCGGCCTACGGCGAGGGCCGCCTCGGCGAAGCCGCCGACTTGCTGGCGCGCGCCGAGCGCGACTTCGGCGCCACGCCGGAATTCGCCGATGAGGATTTGCAGCGCAGGGTGTTGTTGCTTCGCGGATACGCCGAGGCGGGTGCGGGACGGCCCGCGGCGGCGGCCGGGGTATTTGCGGAGTTTCTGGAGAAATTCCCCCGCGATCCGGAGGCGCCGGCGGTGTTGCACGCCCTCGCCACCGCCCTCGCGCCCGACCAGCCCGAAGAGGCCATCCGGCAGTTTGCCCGCTTCGAACAGAATTACCCCAACCGCCCGGAAACCGCCATGGCCGGCTTGGCGCGGGCCGACCTTCTGTTGCAAACGGGACGGACGGAGGAAGCGGTGGAGGTGTGGAAAACCCTTTCCGAAGCGTCCGCCCACCCCGTCCTGATCCGCTCCCACGCGCGGTTGCGGGCGGTGCGCCAAACCTTGGAGCACGCCTCACCCGACATCTGGAAACCGCTCCTGCTCGACTACGACTGGCCGGTGACCACCCTCCCGGAAATCACCGCCCTCTCCTTTGCCGCGATGCGCGCGGGCGACCGGTTGCTGGAGGCCGGGGACGGCGCGGGCGCCCTGCGGGCGCAGCGACTGGTGTTGCCCCGCACCGCGCTGCTGGATTTGCAGAAGGAGCGGGTGCGCGAGCTGAGCGCCACGCTGCGGCGGGGACGGGCCATCGGCGGCGACCCCCGCCTCGCCTTCACCCAACGCTTGCTGGACGGCCTGACCCGCCAGGCCAACGAACTCGAAGCCGCCGAAGACCACACCCCCCACCTGCTGCTGCGCCGCGCCCAGGCGTTTTTGCTGGCCGGACGCCCGCGCGAGGCCTGGCTGTTGTGCGAAAGCCTCGCCCTGGACGGGGATCTTCCCCCCGTGGTGCGCCAGGAAGCCCATTACCGATGGATTATCGCCGCCTCCGAACTGGAAAAGTGGGAGGAAGCCCTCGCCATCGCCCGAAATTATCTCGCCCGCCACCCGGATTCGGAACTGGCGCCGCAAGCTTTTTCCCTGATCGCCCAGGCCCATCAGGAGCAACGCCGCCACCCCGAAGCCATCGAGGTGCTGAGCGAACTGATCCGCTCCTTTCCCGATCACCCGCTGCGGCCCCGCTGGCTCTTCACGCGGGGATTCAACCGGGCCTCGCTGGACGAGTTCGCGGCCGCCGGGCGGGACTTCCATGCCGCCATGGAAACCGGGAGCGGAACCCTGGCCGAGACCGCGGCCTTGTGGACCGGCGTGATCCTGTTTCTGGAACGCCGCCACGGCGAGGCCCTCGAGCGGTTCGATGAACTGGCCGCCGAATACCGGGGCCGCCCGGTCGAGCCCGAAATTCTCTACCGGCGGGCCTCCACCTTGTATGCCATGCGCGAATACGAAGACGCGGAGACAGCGGTGGCG
>PXDN01000345.1 GCA_003566375.1 Opitutia bacterium | reverse complement strand
GCTTGATAACCTCGGCGTGCGTGGTGGTTTCCTTTTCGGATGACTTGGGTGTATTCATAATGTTCATCAGTTGTCAGGCATAGACCTCGGTCCGGGCCTGGCAACTCCCATGTCATCTTTTTGCCCCCTCTTTTTACCCCCTTTTTACCCCTCCTTTTTACCCCTCCCTCGATGTGATCGCCTTCCCGAAAACCCAAAAAGGGCAGTGTTTGATGACCGACAGTCCGACACCGGTTTCGGCCCGTCAATTGCGCGATCTCCACATCGAGGTCACGCTGCCCAAGGATTGATTCGGCGGAGGGTTTTCCCATGTTCCTGCCCAGGCGTTTCCTCCAATGGATTTTGGGACGGGGACGTGAGGATGCGGAAACCCCTGCCGCGCGCCGCACCGGGGACGAGGGGGAACGGGCGGCGGAAGATTTTCTCAAGCGGGAACGCAGCCTGCGCGTCCTCGCCCGCAACTGGAGGTCTGGCCGGGACGAGATCGACCTGATTTGCCAGGACGGACCGGCCTTGGTTTTTGTGGAAGTCAAAACCCGGGCGGCCGGAGGATTGGTTCCGGGGTATTACGCGGTGGACCAGCGCAAAAAGACGGCGTTGCTCCGCGCCACCCGCGCCTACATGAAACGGTTGAAACCGCGTCCGGCCACCTTTCGCTTCGATATCGTCGTGGTCAACCGCGAGCCCGGCGGAAGCCAAACCATCGAACATTTCGAAAACGTTCCCTTGTTCCCCAAGCGGTTCATGGGGTGAACCGAACCGGTTGGGAGGGTTGCACAGGGGGAAGGGGATTCCGTCGGTTGGTTTGGCCATGGGACGCTATCATTCAGCCGTCCCTTGCGGGACTGGGTTCAATATCCTTAAGAAAACCCGGTGTTCAAACGCCGGGCTATTGGCACTCGTCCCTCCGGGACGGAAAGAATGTTTATACAATGGCGGTGGTCAGCGCAACTGGACGTCCACCACTTCGCCGGGCAGCAGGCTGAGTTCGCCGGTGACGTCAACCCGGATGGGCAGGCCGGTTTCCATACCCCGGAACCACGGGCGGTGCAGGACCGTGGGAAGTTCCTGCATCTGCGGCCCGACGGCGGCGATCCGTGCGTTAACCCGCGCTCCGTCGCCCCGCCGCGAGACGATTTCGACGGCCATGCCGACTTCCGGCTCCGCGCGGAGGGGCTGTCGGAGATATGCGGTGACGCTTCCGGCGCGGGGTGACCGCACGGTGAGGACGGGCTCGCCGGCCCGAATCAATTCGCCGTTCTGCCGGTGGATGTCGGTCACCATCCCCGCGATGGGAGACCGCAAAACGAGAGGGCGGAGTTCCGCTTCCAGCAAGGTCAGCCGTTCTTTTTGCAAGGCGAGGGTGGCGCGGAGGGCGTCGGCGGACTCGTCTCCCGCCTCCGAACCGGGGCGGAGCCGTTGGAGGCTTTGCTCCATGGTCTCCACCAACCCGCGCCGGTTCTCCGTCTCGGCTTGAAGCAACTCCACTTCGACGCGCGCCCGGTCGTATTCATTCTCGGGAATCATGTTGCGTTCAAACAGGCGGGCGGCCCGCTCCAATTCGCGTTCGGCCTGCGGTAGGCGCACGCGGGCGAGCGCCAGCGCGGTCCGTTCGGCCAAATAATCGTGTTGGAGGCTTTCGCGCTGCAGCAAATTGCGCTGTTGATCGAGGACCGGATCGATCCACCCGAGGCGGGCCAGTTCGATCTCGGCCATCAAGACCGCCAGCGAAGCGGTCACGACCTCCGGGGGGGAAACCAGCACCCTGCCGACAACCTCTCCTTCCTCCACCCAGCCGAACCGCTCGACGAGAATCTCGGCCAGCGAACCGGTTTCCGGGCTGGCGACCTCGCTGAAGATCGAGTCCACCTCGCCCTGCGCGATGGCCGTGCCGCGGTCGTCCTGCCAGAGATGGGTCACGCCGGCCACCGCGGCCGCGAAAACGACCAGCGGGAGCAATTGAAACCGGACGCGGCGCCAGCGGCCGGACCATGGAATCGGGATCGGTTTCAAATCAGGCTTGATGCTCACAATTCGGATTCTTCCTGGGCGGCGAGCCCGGTGACGCGCGTGGCTCCGTCGAGCGTGCGAATTTCGGAAAACAACTCATCGACCCGGTCGGGATCGCGCAACAAGAGCCGGTAGGAGAGGTCGGCACCCTCCTCGCCCTGGTTGGAGCGTTGGCTGGCGCATTCCGCACGGGTGGCGTGGCGGCGCAACACGCCCAGCAAATCGGGCAATTCCCCGAGCGGGCGGGTCCAGTGGAGGTTGAGAATCAAATCAAACCGCTGCCGGGAGCCGAAAGAGGAATACCAGAGGTAGAGGAGAATGGCGGAAACGAGCACGAGGCCGAGCACCGCCGTCCCGAAACGCTGGGTGCCGCAGGCCATGCCGATGGTGATGGCGGCCAGGATATAGCAAGTATCCAAGGTGTCCCGCAGGATGTTGCGGAAACGGACAATCGCAAAGAGGGCCATCAACCCGAAGGCGGTTACCAGGCTGTTTTGCAGGACCATCATGACCATCGCCACCAAGAATGGGATGACGACGATGGAGTTGACGTAGGTTCGCGAGTAGGAAAGCCCGCTGTGGGTCACCATGTAAATCCAAGCCAACACCTGTCCGCTGGCAAAAGCCAGGAGCAGGGTCAGCAAAACCATCCGCAGGCTGACCGGCTCGGGAGAAATATCGCCTTGCAACAACCACTCCATCAGGCCGTCCCCTCCGCGAAATAACGGACGTGGGAAACCGGCGTCGGGCGGACTTTGCGATCACGCCGGGCTTTGGCTTTCCGCACCGCTGAAGGGAGCCGGAACGTTCCGTCGGGTTGCAAAATGTTCCGGTCCTCCATCAACACGACGCCATCGACGTATTTCGCCGCCGAGGTCTGCCGCAAATTGAAAACCCGGACCAAATCGCCAAACCAGTTGGGAAAGCGGCCGGTGTATTTCAATTCCAGAACAACCTGGTCGCCGAACACATGAACCGGATCGGTCATGTCCGCCACCAGATGGGCCGTGGTTTCCGGACAACTGCGCACCCGGCGGTCGAGGGTGACCCGCACGGAATTGCCGCCGTCAACCGGCATCCACGCCTCGCGGTCGTAGGCAACATGGACTTTCGGCCTGGCTTGAAGTTGGTTGATGTGGCGGATGAATTTTTGCACGCCGACCAAGTGGTGGGGATCTTCGGAGGCCATCTGTGAAGCATCCGGCAGGTGGCCGGCCAGCAACGCGTCAACCGCCTCGCGGCGCACCGCGCCCCGGTCTTTGCTGATGGTGTTGTCCATCCGCCGTTTGATCTCAAAGAAAACCGGGGCTCCCGGGCGGTTCTCATAAAAGCGGATGCGGAGCTTGATGCGGTTTTTGTCCCCGTTGACGGTGCTTTGATGCAGGGCGAAATCATCCGAATCCACGTAGAGGCTGTGCACCGGATAGGAGAAATCTGGGCGGGTGGCCCCGAACTCATCCAATTCCAGGTAGGTGGACACGAAGTCCCTCACCGCCAACGCCAGGGGCGGGGGGATGATGTACTTCATTTCAAAACGCTGTTTTTGCAGACGATCCACGGGAACGGCTTCTGGATTAAAAGGAAACAAACCTGTTTGAGAAAAGTAACCAAAACGAAACAACGTTTTTCTGCCAAGTCCTATTTCATGGAACAGTTCGGCACTCGCCAATTCGCCAATCTCTGGTTGGTCTGGAAAAGGGTGGCTTCAAAGCAGCGTGAACAGGCGTTCATTTTTTTATTGACCGCACCGCTTCCCCTGCCTGAAATGCCCCCCATGAATGCCGTGTTCTTCCCAAATTGGTCGAATGCTCTCTTCCCTCCATCCCTCCAAGGTC
>PXDN01000123.1 GCA_003566375.1 Opitutia bacterium | reverse complement strand
TTCGCCGGCTACGCGGCGGGGGTTTGGGCGATCCGGGGATGGCCGGCGTTTCCGCCGCGCGAGGCGGCGGGCTGGCTGCTGTATGGATCGGGCGCGGCGGTGTTGGCAACCGCCCTTTGGCCGTGGAAACACCCGGCGGCGCTGGTCTGGCTGGGACGGCTGCTGGCGGTCGGCACGCTGCTGGTTTTGCTGCTGCAGCCGATGTACCGGCACGAGTGGAGCGGCGGGGAAGGGTTTCTGTGGACGGGCGCGCTGGGACTTGCCTGGATGGCGGTCTGGGGCGCGTGGGGCCGGGCCGCCGGAAAGCTGCCGGTCACGACTTGGGTGGTGATCGGGGTGATGACCGGCGGGCTGAGCGCGATGGTGATGATCGCGGGCAGCGCCACGTTTTCGCAAAATGCGCTGGCGCTCGCCGGGGCGGTGGCGGCCTTCGGGGTGTATTTCCTGCTGGCGGCCAACCTGCGGGGCCACGCGCCCGGTTGGCCCCTGGCCCTTCCGGGGCTGGTCTGGCCGGGGTTGCTGACCGCCGGTTTGTTTTATGCCGAAGTCCCGCTTTTAAGCGCGGCCCTGCTGGGGGCGGGCGCTTTGGGAGTTCTGCTACCGCAGGCGCCATGGGTGCGCAAGCAATCCGCACCGGTCCGCTTGGGTGTTGTGCTGGCGTGGGTGGCGGTCACGCTGGCCGCCGGTCTCTGGTGGGCGCAAAGCCAGGCACCGGAGTTGTATTACTGACGAGGGCGGGCGCGGGCGAATCATCGAGCAGGGTTTCGTTGATCATCGAGCAAGGCTCGATGCCACGGGAATGCCGAAGATTCATCGAGCAAGGCTCGATGCTACAAGGAGATACGGGGAGGCGAGGCTGCGGGTCATCGAGAATGGATTCATCGAGCAAGGCTCGATGCTACGGGAAGACTCAGGCTCGATGCTGCGGGAAAGCAGGTTCATCGAGCAAGACTCGATGCCACGAAAAGGGTGCCGCGGGACACGGAAGGGCTTCCGTGCCCCAGGCAAGATGGGCTCAGTGATATTCCTCGCCAGTGTTGGCGTCCACGATTTTGAAATTCTCGACGTGGAAACTCGGGTCGGAACGGAAGGTGAGTTTCACCCCGTGCAGACCCTGCATCTTGGCGAGCAGTTGCTCGTCCTCGCTGCGCAGGCGGTCCAGGATCCCGGGATTCACCAGAATGCGCAGCATCATTTCATCGGCCGGTTTGCCGCTGGTGGTGACGCGGCGCAGAATGCTGGTTAGGCGGCGCTGGATTTCGATACTGATGCTGCGGGCGGACTTCACCAGTCCGCGTCCCCGGCAATAAGGGCAGCCGGTGTACATGGAGGCGGCCGTGCTCTCCTGCTGCCGCTGCCGGGTCATCTGCATGATGCCGAGCTGCGATATGGGCAGGATGTGGTTCTTGGCCCGGTCCCCGGCCATGGCATCGCGCATGCGCCGCTCGACCGCGACCCGGTCTTTGCGGCTTTTCATGTCGATAAAGTCCATGATGATCAGCCCGCCGATGTTGCGGAGCCGGATCTGCCGGGCGATCTCGGTGGCGGCCTCCAGGTTCACCTGGGTGATGGTGTCCTTGGCATCGCCGCCTTTGACGCGGTGGCTGCCGGTGTTCACGTCGATGGCGATCAGGGCTTCCGTTTCCTCAATGACGATTTGGCCGCCCGAAGGAAGCGGCACCTGGCGTTGGAAAGTCTGCTCGATTTGCCGCTCGATGTTGAAACGCTCGAAGATAGGTATGGTGTCCTCGTAGAGGTTGACCTTAGATTTCGAACGGGTGGAGATTTGGGAAACGAGATCGTTGATGCGGGCAAAGTCATCCCGGCTGTCCACCATCACGCGGTCGATTTCCTCGGTTAGGAAATCCCGCACGGTGCGCTCGACGATGTCCGGCTCGCGGTAGAGGCACCCTTTGAAACCATTTTCATCGATCCGGGCCTGGATGGCCTCCCACTTTTTCAGCAGAATGTGGAGGTCGCGTACGAAATAGCGCTGTTTTTTGCCTTCTCCGGCGGTGCGGATAATCACGGCCATCCCCTCGGGAATGGTCAACTTGCGCAGGATCGACTTCAGCCGCTGCCGTTCTTTCGGGTCTTCGATTTTGCGGGAAATGCCGCACTGATCGGAATACGGCATCAAAACCAAAAACCGCCCGGGAATGGCGAGATTGGTGGTGGTGCGCGGGCCCTTGGTGCCGATCGGGCCCTTGGTGACCTGAATCACGATTTCCGTCCCGATCGGGTAGAGGTTCGGCACCTCCTTGAGAGTCGGCTGTTTCTTGTTGTTTTTGGATTTGCCGCTGCGGTTGACCCGCACGATTTCCACCGAGGAATCACCCGTGGGCAGGATGTCCCAGTAGTGCAAAAAGGCGTTTTTGGGCAGGCCGATGTCCACAAAGGCCGCTTTCAAGCCGCTGTCGAGGTTCTGGATGCGGCCCTTGTAGATGCTGCCGACAATCCGCTCCTCCTCGCGGCGTTCCATGTCGAATTTCTCCAAAACCCCGTTCACCAGCAGCGCCACGCGGCGCTCCAGCGGCTCGGAATTGATGATCAATTCGCGGAAATCCGTTCGTTCGCCCCGGAATTTTTCGATGATTTTTTTCAAAAATGGGCGCTTTTTGGCGCGGGCCATGGCTTCGGCTTTCAGCTGGTTGACCGGCATGGACTCCACCATCTCCTCGCGGGGAGGAGCTTGGAGTTCCGACATGATTTTGTCGCTGATGTCATTGGATGACGTAATGTTGGTTGAGTGATCGCTCATTGGTTGGATATGGTCCCTGGATGAACAGGGCTCTTTCTTTCCCGTTGGGGAGCGCTCGATCAGGTGAAAAATAAAAATCGTTCATGGTGCGAATGGGTTTTAAAAATCTTTCCGGTGTCGATAAACGCTCTGCACGAGCCCCTGCAAGAGGCAACAACTGAGGACGAAAGAGCCTCCGTAACTTAAAAAGGGAAGCGGTAGCCCGGTGATCGGCATCAGGCCGATGGTCATGCCGATGTTGATAAAGACATGGACCGCGAAAATCATGGTGACGCCGAGCGCCAGCAACATGCCAAAGCGGTCCCTCGACATCCCGGCGATGCGGATGCCGTTTCCCAATATCAAGCCATATAAACCAATCACTAAGCTGCTTCCCAGAAATCCCTTCTCTTCCGCGAGAACGGAAAAAATAAAATCGTTGTGCGCCACGCCTCGGGGCAGGTAGCCCAGTTTTGCCTGGGTGCCTTCCCTCCAGCCTTTTCCCAACAATCCGCCGGAGCCAACGGAAATCAGGGATTGCCGCCGGTTCCAACCAATGCCAGTCGGATCCACTTTCTCGGGCGCCACGAAATCGAGAATCCGGTTGCGTTGATAATCCCGCAGAGGCAACCAGGAGTGTGCCTCAAAGGCACCCCGGCTTTCCGTGGGAGACAAATTGTTATCTTCCAGAAAGCGGACGTAGCGCCATGCGTCAAGCCCGACTATGGAAACCCCCAAAAGAAAGACGGCAAACGCCGCCCCGAAAAACGACAGGGAGAGGCGGGAGGCGAAAAGCAGCGCGAAGACCATGGGGGGGATGACCAATGCCGATCCGAGGTCGGGTTGCAGGAAAATCAACAACATCGGTGGCCCAGTCAGCAGAGCCACCACCACCAGCGCTTGCAAGGAGTCGCGCACGGTGCCGATCTTCGTTCGGGCCAGGACGCTGGCGACGGCGATCATACAGCCGAGCTTGGCCGCCTCCGACGGCTGGTAGGAAAAAAAACGCAAATCGAGCCAGCGGCGGGCTCCCCAGCGCACCTCCCCCAGCGGCGACCAGAGCAACAACAGCAAAATCAGGCTGCCGATGTAAAACCAATGGGAATGGCGCAGGAAGAACCGGTAATCAATCAACCCGGTGATCAGATAAACCACCGCGCCCAGCCCCAGCCACACCATTTGCATGACGTATTGGGATTGTCCGGTGTACACTTGGGCGCTGTAGATGAAGAAGACCCCGGTGATCCCGAGAATCAGCAGGCACGCCGGCGTGATCGGATCGAAGCGGGTGTTGCCCGCCTGAATCCGGAAAATCCGAATGAAATGATCTGCCACAAATTCCCGCACGATGTGAAACCTTTCACCGTGGAGAAGAATTCCCGGCTGGGCAAGCAGTCGAAAAGAATTGGCTGCCGCGCCGGTTTTTCCGCACGATGGCGCCCATGGATTCCACCGAGGTTTTCTGCCCGGCCAAAATCAATTTATTTCTCGCCGTGACCGGTCGCCGGACCGACGGGTTTCACAACCTGATCTCCCTGATGGCGCCCCTCGACTGGGGGGACCGGTTGAGCCTGGCCTGGGAGGGGCCGCGCGGCGACTGCCGGCTCACCTGTTCCGATCCAGCCCTGCCGGTGGATAACAGCAATCTCGCGCGGCAAGCCGCCAGTGCCTTCGACCGCCACCATCCGTTGCCCCGGGGAGTGCGCATCGACCTGCAAAAACGAATTCCCTCCGGGGCCGGGCTGGGCGGGGGCAGCAGCGATGCGGCCGGCGTCCTGCTCGGGCTCAACCGCTTGTGCGGGCAACCGTTCTCCGGCGAGCGCCTGCGGATGATTGCGGCCGAAGTCGGGTCGGATTGTCCGTTTTTCCTCATGGAAGGGCCGGCGGTGGCGCGGGGTCGGGGTGAATGGCTGGAACCGGCATCCCCCGAAGCCGCGCGCCGGTTGCGGGGTGTCCGGGTGCTGCTGTGCAAGCCGTTTTTCGGGGTCTCCACCCCGTGGGCCTTCGCCGCCTTGGCCCGCAGGGAAAACGGGTGGATGCCGGCCGAAACGGCCGAAGAACGTCTTCAGAAATGGTCCAGCCACGGGGAAATGCCGTGGAGCGCTTTGCTGCACAATGACTTTGAACCGGCGGTCTTCGCCAAGTTCATCGCCTTGGAGGTGATAAAACGAGAGCTGGCCGACACCTTCGGTTGTCCGGTGCTGATGAGCGGCAGCGGCTCGACCTTGTTCGCGGTGTTGGCCCCCGGCCAGGATGACGCTCCCCTTCGCGATCACATCCGCAATGCCTACGGCCCGAATGCCTTTGTGCAAACGGCCGCCATCTCCCTCTCCAGGCCATGACCTCCGCAAAAAACAGCGTTTTTGGTTATGGCTCGGCGCTTCCAATTGACAACCGCTGCAAGTAAGATGATTCTTACATTATGCTTACCAAAGTCTCATCCAAAGGCCAGACCGTTATTCCGGCCCCGATCCGGGAGATGGCGCGCATCAACGCTGGAGACGAACTCGACGTCGGCTACGTGGGCGGCTTGGTGGTGATGCGGAAACGCCGTCCCCTGACGCCTGAACGCGTGCGATCCATGCTCCGGGAAGGGCGTTCTTTGCCGGAGATGACTCAAGAGGATGAAGCTCGGGTGAACCAAGCCATTGAGCGGGTGCGCCGCAAACCCGCCCGATGAGGGTGGTTTTCGACACAAACGTGGTGGTGAGCGCATGCCTTTGGCGCGGTGCTCCGTTTGCGTGCCTGGCCCGTTGGGCCGAGGGTCGGTTGCGGGCTTTCGTCAGCCCTCCTTTGTTGAGCGAATACGGGGAGACGCTTTTGGAATTGCGCGCGGAGTATCCGCGAAACGCATGTGTGGATTGGGTTGCGGCGATGCATGACACGGCGGAACTTGTTTTTCCGGTGGAACGGGCAACCGGTGCCACGAAAGACCCGTTTGACGAAATGATATTGGAATGCGCACTCGCCGCATCAGCCGATTGCATTGTCAGTGGCGACAAAAAGCACCTGCTGGTCCTCGGCCACTTTCAGGATATCCCGATCCTGAGCCCTTCCGGGTTTTTGCGGTGGTTGCCGGAATAAGGCACCGCGCGGATTAAAACAAACAGCTCGGCGTGGCGATGCGCCGGTAGCGGCCGGCCAGTCCCTGGTTTTCGGCGTAGGGATGCAAATCGGTTTCCAACTCGGGAATGGTTTCCACCGAACCGTCCAGCCACCCTTGCAACCGGTCGGCCAAACTGCGCAGCCGGGTAATCTGCCCGCCGTAGCGGATTTCAATCACTTCCAAGCCAAACGGCTTGTAGGTGGCAAGCCACAGGTCGCGGTGCCGTTTCCACAGGGTTTCCATCTCCGCCGCCAGCGGCCTGACCTCGGTCTCCAGCAAACGCCGGACTTCTTCCCGGTCCTTGTTTCCATAAGCGGCGGACAGATTTTTCCGCAAATCACATTTCAGCATGAGCACCTTGGCGATTTGGGCCGGAAACCGCAGCCGGGAGGCGCCGGGGTTCTCCTTGGCGGCAGCCGCCTCCAGGGCGGAAGCCAGTTCCCGGTAACCCGCCCGGTAGGAATCAACTTCCTGGAACGGTTCGCACAGGCCGAGAAACGGGTCGTCCCACATCAGCCACTTCGACGTGTTGCTGTAGTCCTGGGCAATCGTCTTGCCCGGTCCGGGACGGTCGAGGTGGCTGGCCAGTGAATAATCCTGAAAATCCGCGCGGCAGGTCGCCGCGAAACGCCAGGCGGAGGCTTCCTCGTCATAGGGATGGCCGTAGGCGAGATCCGCGAAAACCTGGATCACCGGCAGCACGGAATACAGGTCGCACTCCATCCCGTCGTCGCCCCAGGTGGTCATGAAAACCTGCCGGACGCCCTTGGCCAGACAGGCCTCCACGCAGGGAACCACGCGGGCCAGCGAGTAGGGGATGTTGGTCCAAAAGTGGTTCCAGTTCCAGGACCCGGAGGCCACCACCGGCTCCTTGCCCAGAAAATCCCGGTGTTTGTCGATGTGGGATTCATAGAACTCCCGGTCCGTGTGGTAATAATCCCAATACACCAGCTCGACGTTGGCCGGTATCCGCTTGGCCACTTCGGGCGGAATCTTCGCCTCCGGATCGTAATATTCTCCTTTCTTCGACCCGATGCGGAAATACATGTCGGACCAAATCATGGGGTGCAACCCGCGCTTTTCACACATGGCCGCCACCGTGTCCAAGTGGTCGTTCATGATATCGAAGGTTGGACGTTCACCGAATTTTTCGCGGAATTTTCCGGTGCCGAGACCCCAGGCCTCGTCCATCCCGAGGTGAATCCGCCGGGAACGGAACGGGGCGCTGGCGGCGTCGATCATTTTTTCCAGCAGGGCATGGGTTTTGTCATCCCCGGCCAACAACACCGACTCGGTGTCGGTGACGCCGCCGTAGGCCTGCTTCCATTGCAAAACCTGTTCGAGGTGGCCGAGCGTCTGGACGCAGGGGATCATTTCGATGCCGAGGGCATGGGTGTAGTCATCGAGATCCTGAAGCTCGCGCCGGGTAAAGCGTCCCCGCAAGTAGCCGAAAAACGGCTCGCCCGGCACTTCGTAAGTGTCTTCCAAATACAGCATCAAGGTGTTCACGCCGAGCAGGGCGGCGCGGCGGGCAAAGGCTTTCGCTTGGTCGGGGCGCAACACGCCGTTGCGGGAACACTCCAGTTGCAGGGAGAGCATTTCAAATTGACAGGTTTCCCCGAACGGCTCCGCCGCCGGTCCGGCCAGCAGCCGGCCAAGCGCGCGGAACGCCTCGATGGGGCGCCCGTAACGCACGTCCCATCCGCCCTTGCCATCGGGCACCGCCTCGAACGACCGTTCGCCCACCCGGGTTTCCTCCAACCTGAAAGTGACCGGCTGAAGTCCGGCCGCCGGTCGTTCCGCGAGTGGGTACTCCGCCATCAATTGGGAGAGGCCCGCTTGTAATGCGGGGGGCGCTTTTTCGATTTCAATAAAATACATGGGTTGAGCCTTCGGGGGTGGGTTTCAGGTGGTCTTGGTGTGCATGGCGGCGGGCGGTGAAAGTCAGGCGTTCAGACGCAGCAGGTGGTAATTCCGCTTCCCTTTGCGCAAGAGCAGGAATTTTCCGTAACGGAAATCGTCCGCCCGCACCCGGCGTTCCATGTTGGTTTCGCGGATGTTGTTAAGATAAATCCCGCCCTGCTGGACATCCTTGCGGGCCTGGCCCTTGGAAGGACAAAGTCCGGACCTTGCCAGCAGGTCGATCAGGGCCATGCCTTCGGAAGTCAGTTCCGGCTGTCCCACCCCGCTGCCCGGAATTTCCCCGGCCAAATCCCCGAACCCCGCCTCGCTCAATTCCTCGGTGGACCCGCCGAACAGGACTTGGCTGGCCGTGACCGCGTCCCGGGCCGCCGTTTCGCCATGCACGGTTTCGGTGATGGCGCGGGCCAGCGCCCGGTGGGCTTCGCGGGCACCGGGGTTGGCCCCGTGGGCCGCCGCCAAGGTCTCGATCTCTTCGCGGGAAAGGAAGGTGAACTTTTTCAAGTAGGGCACCACCATCGCGTCCTCGGTGTTGATGAAAAACTGATAGAACCGGTAGGGACTGGTCTTTTGCGGATCGAGCCAAACCGCGCCGTCCTCGGTTTTGCCGAACTTGGTGCCGTCGCTCTTGGTGATCAGCGGAAAGGTCCACCCCCAGGCCGGCTGGGCGATTTTTTTGCGGATGAAATCGGTGCCGGAGGTGATGTTGCCCCACTGGTCGGACCCGCCGATTTGCAGTTCGCAATCATGGGTTTTCCTCAAGTGATAAAAATCGTGGGCCTGCAACAACTGGTAACTGAATTCCGTGTAACTGATGCCCGCCTCCCCCTCCATGCGCGACTTCACCGAATCTTTGGCCAGCATGATGTTGAGGGAAAAATGCTTTCCCACCTCGCGGAGGAAATCGAGAAAACCGATGGAGACGGTCCAGTCGGCGTTGTCCACCAGGCGGGCGGGGTTGGCGGCGGTGTCGAAATCGAGGAGCCGTTCGAGTTGCCCTTTGATGCGGGAAACGTTGTGGGCGAGTTGTTCGCGGGTGAGCAGATTCCGCTCGGAGGATTTGCCGGACGGATCGCCGATCATCCCGGTGGCGCCGCCGGCCAGGGCAATCGGATGGTGCCCCGCCAGCTGGAAGCGCCGCAGGGTCAACTGCCCCATCAAGTGGCCGACATGCAGGGAATCCCCGGTCGGATCAAATCCGCAGTATAGGGTGACCGGCCCTTTCCGCAGGCGCTCACCCAATCCATCGAGATCGGTGCAGTCGGCCAGCAGGCCCCGCCATTGCAATTCATCCAAAAATTCCATGTTCCCCGCCACTATGCCAAACTTGGCCGGAGGATGAAGCGCGAAGTGGAAGGAACCGCAAAAAAGGTGCTTTCACGGCCATTTCCCACTCAGTCATCTTTGCGTCTTGGCGGTTTGAACGAAGCGGGCGTGCGATTCATTTCTTTTTGGCCAAACGTTAAAACCAAACCGGGGGTCTCTTTCCGGCCGCCCGCGGGACGTCGGCTCTGAGGTCAGCCCTTTGCTTTTTCCGGCGCAAATTACCAGTGAAGCACCTCCAGTGCGGGGACTTGATCGAAATGCCCGTCGCGGGTCATCAGGCTCAAGTGGTTTCTGACAGCGATCGCGGCAATCCAATGATCGTTCGTTGGAATCGGAGTGCCCGCGGCTCGCAAGACTCGCCCGATCCGCGCGTATTCTTCACATGCCTCGTAGTCCACGCCCGCCAACGAAACCACCGGTCGGGAGAGAAAATCCTGAAGAATCCGTTCATTGACCTCCCTTCGGCTGCCCAGTCGAAAGCCAAAGAGCAACTCTCCGATAACCGGCAGCGGCAGGTAAACCCGCTCAGCCAGCGAAATCAAACGGCGCGCTCCCGCCTCTCCCGCCATCATCGCGCTGTAGGCATTGGTATCCAGCAAAAGCCTCACTTCCAATTCTCCTCATCCACTTGGCCAAACGCCTCGTCCGTCACTTGTTCAAAGGCCGCCGCCTCCTCCCGGTCCCACACCCCGAAAAAAGCGTCCAGCCGGTCGCCTATCGGCTCCGGGGCGACCTCCGTCCGCAAATCCAACCCTTTGCGCAAAACATGAATAACTGTCTGATTCAGCGACCATCTCCGCTGACGGCTAACCTCTTCCAGCTTCTCCTCAAGCTCTTTATCCCCTGTCCGAATCGTCAATTGCATCATGATGAAACATTGCTTGCCTCACCTCAATTGTCAAGATTGACCGCGCTTCACGCGCGGATTTATCAGGAAACAGTCCGTCCCCCGCCGGAAGCGGCTTTCCCCAGCGCTGCAAGTCCGCCATGAGCACTCCCCGCGCGGAGGCGACTTTTTCATCGACGGAAATAACCATTCTCCCAGTATCGGATAAAATCTCCGATTCGCGGTGCGCCTGACTAAAACGGTTTTCGCTAATGACACCAAGACACATTCAATCTGTCCATTTTTTGCTTCATCGATTTTTCCCTCCCTGTTAACTCATAAAAAACCACCACCCCGCGCACGCTCTCCCGGGGAGCCGAACGGGCCACACGCCCGCTTGCCCGGCGTGGCAGGGAGGTGGCCTCAAAACCAATTTGAAAGTCAGGTACAAGGGGCGGCCTCCGTGCCGCCCGCTGGCGAACAGGTTTTCGCTGGCACCGGACCATGGCTGCCGTCAGCCGGTTAGCCCGCAACCGGTGTTCCTTTCGGTTATTCTGTTTCGGTCCGGCTGCCACGAGCCCGTTTCCGCGCGAGGGCTTTTTCTCCCTCCACGATAAAGAAGACGGCCAGGCCGACGCCGAGGGGGACGAGCCAATGGCGGAGTTCGAGCGGAGCGGTGCCGAAGGCGATCTGCATGAATGGCAGATAGACGAACCCGAGTTGCAACAGGGTCAGCGCCGTGACCGCGAACCAAACCACCCGGTTGGTGAAGAGGCGCTCGAGGTGGCAACTCGACTCCAGCATGAACCGGCAATTGAAGAGATAAAACACCTGCGCGCAAACCAATGTATTCACCGCCACGGTACGGGCGAGTTCGATCGGCATTTCGAGCCGGCGCTCGATAACAAATACCGCGATGGTCGCGCCGCCGATCAAGAGGGAGACATAACTGATGCGCCAGATAAAGGCGAGCCCGAGAATGCGGGCCTTGGGATCGCGCGGGGCGCGCTTCATGATGCCGGGCTCAGAGGGCTCGAAGGCGAGCGCCAGGGCCAGCGTCACCGCCGTAACCATGTTTACCCACAGAATCTGCACCGGGGTGAGCGGCAGTACCCAACCGAGGGATACGGCAATGAGGATCACCAGCGCCTCCGCTCCGTTGGTCGGGAGAATGAAGAGGATCGCCTTGCGCAGGTTGTCGTAAATGGTGCGCCCTTCCTCGACCGCGCGCTCGATGGAGGCGAAGTTGTCGTCCGCCAGCACGATGTCGGCCGCCTCTTTGGTCGCTTCGGTGCCTTTGATCCCCATGGCCACGCCGACGTCCGCCCGCTTGAGGGCGGGAGCGTCGTTGACGCCGTCGCCGGTCATGGCGACGACTTCGCCGTTGGCTTGCAGGGCTTTCACCAGGCGCAGTTTGTGCTCGGGACTGGTGCGGGCGAAAATGTCGGTGTTGCGCACGAGGGTTTGCAACTCCTCGTCGGTCGCCTCCTCCAGCTCGGCGCCGGTCACGGCGTGATGGCCGTCGGAGATCCCCATTTCGCGGCCGATGGCGCAGGCGGTTCCGGCGTGGTCGCCGGTGATCATCTTGACCCGGATGCCGGCGTCCCGGCATTGGCTGATCGCCTCGATCGCCTCCGGTCGTGGCGGATCGACGATGCCGACGACTCCAAGAAAGACCATGCCTTCGTCGAGGTCGCCGATGGCGAGATCGGTTGTGTCGGCGGAAACGTCGCGGCTGGCGGCGGCAAGGACGCGGAGCCCCTGGCCCCCGAGGGTGTCGATCCAGCCGTTCCAGTAGTCGCGGTCGAGCGGTTCCAGCTCGCCCGAGGCGCCGCGTTGTTGGGCGCACCGGTCGAGGAGACGGTCGGGCGCGCCTTTCATTAGAATGCGGATGGCCCCATCGCCGGGCAGGCGGTTGAGCGTGGCCATGAACTTGTTGTCAGACTCGAAGGGGATGACGGCGATCCGTTCGTAGCTTCCGCGGTCGAACGCGGTTTTGCGCGCCAGGGTGCAGAGCGCGCCTTCGGTCGGCTCGCCGATGACCGTCCAGTGGCCGTCCTTTTCCGCGATGTCGGAATCGTTGCAGACGGCCATGGCTTCGATGAACGCGTGAAGGTCGCCGTGCGCATCGAGGGGGGCGGGTTCGCCATCGAGGGTGATTTTCCCTTCCGGATCGTAGCCGATCCCGCCGACCTGATAATCGCGGTGGTGGGTGATCACCTGACGCGCGGTCATTTCGTTGCGGGTCAGGGTGCCGGTTTTATCGGAGCAAATCACCGTAACCGAGCCGAGGGTTTCGACCGAGGAAAGCTGGCGGGTAATGGCGTTGCGTTTCGCCATGCTTTGCACGCCGATGGCGAGGGTGATGGTGAGAATGGCCGGCAACCCTTCGGGGATGGCGGCCACGGCAAATCCGATGGCGGCGAAAAACAATTCGTCCATCGCGTAGTCGTGCAGCACCCACCCCACCGCGAACATCACCGCCGCCATGCCGATGATGACAAACGACAAGGTCTTGGAGAAAGCCGCCATCTGCCGGGTCAGGGGCGTGGCCAAGGTCTGGACCTCGGAAATCATCCGGTTGATTTTCCCCATCTCGGTATGGACGCCGGTGGCGGTGACGATGCCGGTGCCGCGGCCTCCCGTGACGATGGAGCCCGAAAAGGCCATGCCGGAACGGTCCCCCACCCCGGCGGCCGCATCGACCGGTTCGGTCTTTTTGCCGGAGGGAATCGATTCGCCGGTGAGGGCCGATTCCTCGATGCGCAGGTTATTGGCGTCGAGGAGGCGCAGATCCGCCGGCACGCGGTCGCCGGAGCGCAGCCGCACCAGATCGCCCGGCACCAGGCCCTCGGCGTCAATTTCTTTCCAGTCACCGCCGCGCCGGACCTGGGCGTGGGCGGAAAGCATTTTCCGAATCCCCTCCAGCGCCGACTCCGCCTTGCCCTCCTGGATCAAACCGATGACGGCGTTGATCACAACCACGGCCATGATCACAACGGTATCGATCCAATGGCCGAGGGCGGCGGTGATCACGGCGGCACCGATGAGGATATAAATCAGGGTATCGTGAAAGTGTTTGAAGAAACGCTTAAGGAACCCTTCCCTGGTCCCGGCCGGGAGCCGGTTGAACCCGACCGCATCGAGGCGTTGATTCACCTCCGCCTCGGCCAAACCGTCGGGGCCGCTGCCCAGTTTTTGCGCGACCTCATCGCCGGAAAGAGCGTGCGGATGGTTGACCGAATAAGGTTCGCTATTGGGATCGCTCATGTGATTTTGCCTTCTTTCTCGAGAACCTCACGGACCCGTTTCACTTCGGCCAGCTGTTTTTTATCCGGCTTTGGATAGGCGATCGGCAACGAACGCAAAGCATCGATCACGATCCGGGAAACGATCAAACGGGCGTTGTGTTTGTCATCGGCCGGCACGGCATGCCACGGGGCCAGGGCATGGCTGGTGTGCTGGAGGCATTCGCCATAAACTTTTTGAAAGTCGTCCCACAGGGCCCGGCTTTTCAGATCGGCCGTGCTGATTTTCCAGTTTTTATCCGGTTCATCGACGCGGGAGAGGAGACGCTGCCGCTGCTCCTCCTTGGAAACGTGAAGGAAAAACTTCAGCACCCGCGTGCCGTTGCGGTGAAGAAAATCCTCGAACCGCACGATGTCGCGGTAACGGTCCGGCCAGAAATGTTTTTGCCCGGCGTATCCCTCCGGCAAAGACTGGCCCGCCAGCACCTCCGGCATCGCCTTCACGATCAGGACTTCCTCATAATACGACCGGTTGAAAATCCCGATATGCCCCCGCCTCGGGAGACGCTTCGTGGTCCGCCAAAGAAAATCGTGGGCCAGCTCTTCCTCGCTGGGCTGCTTGAAACTGTGGACCTGACACCCCTGCGGGTTGACTCCGCGCATAACGTGCCGAATGGCCCCGTCCTTGCCGGCGGTGTCCATTCCCTGGAAAATCAACAGCAGCGCGTAGGTGCCGTGGGCATACAAAATACGCTGGAGATCTTGCAGCTCATCGGAAAAGTCCTCCATCAGCGACCGATACTCCTTTTTGGAGCCGTAGAGCTTTTTGATGCCTGTCGGCAGTTGCTCGAGTTGAAGCGGCTTCGCGTTCTTTCCGGAAACCGGCACGCGGAAATCTTTGGGATTACAGGAAATTTTCATCGTCTTTGGATGGGCTGCCCCGATGGTTCGTCATGTGACCGCTTGCAGGCAAACGACACATAGGGGTAGCGCACCGCAGGGTGATCGTCAATCTTCCCCACCATGGTTTTCGGAACGTCAGTCTACTCGGTTTCCCTACCCCCGTTCTGACTTTTAGGCGGGGAAACGGGCCAAAGTTCCGTTACGGGCAATCCATTTCCGCTGAAACCGAGTTGGCGGTTGAAGGCTCCGGCGGACTGCCTATTCTGAATAAGTGGATCGACCATGAAAAAATACCGCGTTCTTGCCTTAGTCGTTTGTGCGTGTCTTATGCAAATTCCCATGCGTGCCAATAATCCTGTTTTTGCCGGTGCCGACCCCCAGGCCTTGGTCGTCGATGACACTGTCTGGATCTACCCGACCCACGGCCCGCGGGGAGAGTTCTTTGCCTTTTCATCGAAGGATCTCGTCAACTGGGAAAAGCACGGGCCGCTCCTGCAATTCAGCGGGATCGACTGGATTCCCGAGGGGCGCCATGCCTGGGCGCCCGGCATCGCCGCAAGAGACGGTAAATTTTATTTCTATTATTCTGTTGGCCCGAAGCCTTCCCACATCGGAGTGGCCGTCGGCGATTCACCCGCCGGTCCGTTCAGAGACAGTGGTAGCCCCTTGTTATCGGATGACGGCGACCCGAACTTCGAGGCCATCGACGCGGCGGTCTTCGAGGACCCGGCTGACGGGAGATGGTATTTTTACGCGGGGGGGAGCGCCGGGGCGACGCTGCGGGTTTTCGAGCTGAACGACGACATGATTTCGTTCAAGCGTGAGATCGACGTGGAGACCCCGCCCCACTTCACGGAAGGTTCTTACATGCACCACCACGACGGCCGCTACCATTTTACCTACAGTCACGGGTATTGGCGGGCCGCCTCCTATTCGGTTCATCACGCCACCGCTCCGACGCCGACCGGGCCGTGGACCCACCGCGGCCGAATCCTGGCCAGCGATGAAAACCACAAGGGGCCGGGCCATCATTCCGTTATCCAAAATCCTCATACAAAGGAATGGCTGATCATTTACCACCGCTGGAACAATCGTGATGACGACGGCCCCTTTCGCGGGCACCGCAAAGTCGCCATCGAGCGTCTGGTTCACGAAGAGGACGGCGGCATCCGGCCGGTGAAGATGACCGACGAGGGCGTCCGCGGGTGGGCGACGCGCTGAGGGTGAGGGAGAATTGATCCTTTTATGCGATGTATGTCAAAACGGTAAAAGCCCTGGATCATTGGGTGCTGCGGGCCGCGGCGAACAGCCTCGCGCGCGAGGTGGCCGAAACGGTGGTCCCCGGCGGGCCGGCGGAACAGCCGCCCGAACATCCGGAGTATTTCGCGGACATCGACGATTCGGCGGTCCGCCTCACATTCGACGCCCCGGACCGGTTTCGGTTTCCATCCCCGGTTGCGAGCGGTTCCACCGTGAACGATGTCGTTCAAGGCCGTTTTTACGCCGCGCGGAGCGGAGCGGACGGGGATAGGAAACCGCCGCTGGCGATTCTGTTACACGGCTGGAACGGCGAGAAGGGATACCAATACCAGTTTCCCCCGTTGGCCTGGAGGCTAACCAGGCTCGGTGTGGCCGTCGCGACGATTGAGCTACCCTACCATGGTCGCCGGAAGCCTCCCCGCGGGGAGTTCCGGAATTTTCTATCCGGAGATCTCAGCCAAATGATGGGCGCGACCGTCCAGGCAATCGCGGACATTCGCGCGCTCGTCCATTGGGCGCGCGGGGAGGGTTACCGTTCCATCGGTCTCTGGGGAAATTCCCTCGGCGCGTGGCTTGGCGGGCTGACCGCCTGTGCCGAACCGCTGGAGGGGCTGGTTTTGATCACTCCGGTGCCGCGGATCGACCTTGCCATCGAGCAGTTACCGTTTTGCCGCCACATCCGCGAAACGCTGAAAGGAAAAGAAATCACCGCCAAACGCCTCAACCTGATCGGACGCCGGCCAAAGCTGCCGCCGGAGCGGATCCTGCTGATTGAATCGATTCACGATCAGTTCGCTCCCGCCGAGACGGTCGAGGCGCTCTGGGACTCGTGGGACCGGCCGGCGATTTGGCGGGCCAACCACGGCCACATCAGCGTCCTGCTCTCGCCCCGGATCAACGACCGGGCGCTCCGCTGGCTGCGGAAGACCCTCGAAGCGGG
>PXDN01000162.1 GCA_003566375.1 Opitutia bacterium | reverse complement strand
GCAGATGACTCCGGCCACGGCGTAGAGAGGAACCAAATACAGCCAAATGCTGGCCGCCCCGCGGTTCAGCCGCCCGTAAGCCAAATACAGGCCGAACAGCAGCATGGAGGCGAAACAAACGGCGTCGCCGGGCAGGTTCTCCGGCTCAAACCGGTAATCGCTCCAAGCCAGGACGGTGACCCCGGCCAACGCGAGCACCGTGCCGGCGATTTCTCCACGGTTGATTTTTTCCCGCAGAAGAAAGAACAGGAAAAACGGCATCGCCACCGGCACCATGTTGACGATCAGCGTGGCATTCGCCACCGGGGTCATGCGGGCGCCCGCCGCCCAGGAAATGAAATGCAGGGCCAGCAACACCCCTGGAATCAGGGAGCGGCGGAGGTCAGTCCAGCCCAGCGATTCCGGTTGGCGGCGCCACGCGCGAAGGAAAAGCGGTGACAGCACCGCCGCCGCGATCAACAGCCGCCACGCCGAAAGCACCGCCGGATGCACGGCGCTGGTTTTGATGAAAAGGGCGGCGGTCGAGCAGGCGAAAACGCCCCCCAGCAAAGCCGTCAGAACGAGCAGGCGCGGCGCCGTCACGGCGGCGGGCTACCCCCATCCCGTTCCCGGCGCCCCCGGGCGATGTCACCGGCAAAATCGGTCGAGCCCGGTCCCCGAACCATCCTGATCCGCGACCTTCCGATCAAACCTGATGCGGATGCCATACGGTTTTGAATTCAAGAAAACGCCGGATCTCGTAAACCGACTCGGCCCCCTCGGCCAACCAGTCGTCGTCCCGGCCCGTCTCCCGCCAGCGGCAGCGTTTGATGGCGGCGGCCGCCTCCCGCTCCACCTCCCCGGCGGCGTCGCGCGGCAACACGAAATCAAGTCCGCGAATCTGCTCATGGGAGGCGAAGGCCGGAGTCAACTCTTCCCGGAAACCGGTTAACAGGTTGATGACACCGGCCGGGAAATCCGAAACCGCGACCGCTTCTCCCAACAAGACCGCCGTGACCGGTGCTTCCTCCGGCGCGAGCGCCACCACGGTGTTGCCGCCGACCACGGCGGGCAAAATTTGACTGAGCAACCCGGTCAACGGAGTCCGAGCCCCCCCGATCACCCCGATCACTCCGGTCGGCTCGGGAGCGGTGAAATTGAAATAGGGACCGGCCACCGGGTTCGTCGAAGCCAGCACTTGGGCGAATTTATCGGCCCATCCCGCGTAATAAACCGCGCGGTCCACCGCCGCCGCGACCTCCCGTTTGGCAGCGGCCGAAGAGCCGCCCGCCGTCCCGCGCAAGGCCTCCGCCCACTCGGCGGCGCGGCTTTCGATCATTTCCCCGAGCCGGTAGAGAATCTGTCCCCGGTTGAAACCGTTCCGCACCGACCAACCGTCAAAAGCCTTGTCGGCCGCCTCCACGGCGTTGCGGAGATCCTTGCGGCTTCCCCGGCAGGCTTGCGGCCCCGCCGCCTCCCCGGTCTCCTTTTTGCCGCCCGCGGCCGGAGCCGCGAACACCCGCCCGCTCTCCGAGCGGACAAAGGCTCCCCCGATCAGCATTTTCCAAGTTTTGTTGACGGTCACTCGCCCCATGGTGTTGGTCTCCTCAAACGGTTTTCACGTATTCAAATATTCCCTGCAGCCCGCCCTCGCGTCCGAAACCGGACTCTTTGTATCCGCCAAAAGGCGACGCGGGATCAAACTGGTTGAAGGTGTTGGCCCAGACCACTCCGGCCCGCAGGCCGCGGGCCATTTTCAAGATCAGGGAGCCCTTCTCCGTCCAGACACCGGCCGACAGGCCGTAGCAAGTGTTGTTGGCCTTGGCCAGCGCCTCCTCCGGGGTGCGGAAGGTGAGCACGCTGAGAACCGGCCCGAAGATCTCCTCGCGGGCAATGCGGTGGCTTTGGGTGACACCGGTGAACAGCGTGGGGGGGTAATACCAGCCCCGCTCAGGCAGGGCACAGGCGGGTTGATACTTGGCGGCCCCTTCCCGCTCGCCGTCGGCCACCAGCTCCTCGATGCGGTCGAGCTGGGCGCGGGAATTGATCGCCCCGATGTCCGTGTTTTTATCGAGCGGGTTGCCGACCCGCAGCACCGCCAGCCGGTGCTTCAACCGTTCGATAATTTCCTCCGCCACGGTTTCCTGCACCAGCAGGCGGGAACCCGCGCAGCAAACGTGGCCCTGATTGAAAAAGATGCCGTTGATGATTCCCTCCACCGCCTGATCCATGGCCGCGTCGGCAAACACGATGTTGGCCGCCTTGCCCCCGAGTTCCAAAGTCAGTTTTTTGCCGGAACCGGCGCTCGAGCGCATGATTTCACGGCCCACCTCGGTCGATCCGGTGAAGGCGATTTTGGCGGCTTTCGGGTGGTTGACCACCAGGCGGCCCGTTTCGCCGCCGCCGGTCACGATGTTGACCACCCCCGGGGGAATCTCCGCCTCGTTCAGGATTTCCGCGAATTTCATCGCCGTGACCGACGTGGTCTCGGCCGGCTTCAACACCACGCAGTTTCCGGTGGCCAGCGCGGGGGCGAGTTTCCACGCCAGCATGAGCAACGGGAAATTCCAAGGGATCACCTGCCCCACCACCCCGAGCGGCTCGACGCGGGCACCGGGCACGGCGTAAGCGAACTTGTCCGCCCACCCCGCGTAATGAAAGAAATGGGCGGCGGCCATCGGCAGGTCAAAATCACGGGATTCGCGGATCGGCTTGCCGCCGTCCATCGACTCCGCCACCGCAAACTCGCGCGCCCGCTCCTGCAAAAGCCGGGAGACGCGAAACAGGTGTTTCCCCCGGTCGCGGGGAGAGGTTTTCCGCCAAACGCGGGCGTATGCCTTGTCGGCGGCGGCGTAGGCGGCATCCACGTCAGCGGCATTGGCCCGCGCGATGCGGGTGAGCACGCCTTCATCGGCCGGGTTGATGGAGTCGAAAGACTCCCCTTCGGCGGACGGAACGAACCGTCCCCCAATGAACAAATCATAAGACGGTGCAATACGCGGATCGGCGCTCTCCGGCGCGGGATCGTAGTCCCAGCGGTCACCGAAAATCAATCGGGGCAATTCGGCGGATGTTGCCCGCCCGGCAAGGGTTGTGGTGATGGCCATGAATCAAAATGTTGGTTATGTTCGCGGATTGTTTGGAATCCGCCGCAAAAGTCCACGGTTTTGCAAGGAAAAGGGGAACGGCAGGATCCCGGGGGAAGGAACGCCACCCTTCAGACATGTGGATGAAAAGGGGAAGCGCCCTGCTTCAGCGTGATGCCATCTAATGACTCGTTTCGGGAGCACGGCAGTGAGCCATTGAAGGGACGGTTGGGCAACCCCGGCCGACTTCATTCGTCGGAAACCGTCGTCACCTTCACATCCTTGAAAAAGTAAGGATTGTCGCTCAGCCGCAGGGGCTTGCCACTGGCGGTGGTCACGTTTTCCAGGATGACCTCCCCGGTTCTGACATACGGGAACGTCTCCACGTGCGCCGCGCTGGTGAAGTTTCGGTTGAAGTTGGCGAAGATGGCCGGCCCCTGGTAATTCGCGGGATGCCGCGAGTCGTCGATATGGAGCGTCTCGATGGTGACGCGGCGCGGCAGGTAACAGGTGTAGCCGAAATCGTGCTGCCCGGAATGGGACCCTCCGATCAGGCTCGCGCTGACCGGTCGGCCGCCCGCCGGGACGAAAACGCTGTTCCGGATGATGAGTTCCCCCTCCCAGGTGCTGCCGTAGTCGGGGCGCAGATTGATGAGGTTACGGCCGTGGACGGTCGTGTTTTCCAAAATGAACGTGCCGCTGCCGATGGCGTTGATCCCCTGGTGACCCAGGGTTGAGTTGCGGATGGTGACATTGGCCACGCCCATGTGGGCGTCGAAACGGGAAAAGGTGCAATGGTCAAAGACCAGATTCTTGCAGTAGTTCGACCCCATGATACCCCAGTATTTGGTGTCATTGATATCGTTGGTCTGGCCGCAGTTCACAAAGGAGACATTCAGGGCGCGGGTGAGGGAGAGCCCGTAGCTGCCCATGGAGACCGCGGTGCCCGCCGCGCCGATGGTCCGGTAGGTTTTCCGGCCGGTCAGGATGGTGTTCCGGACAGTCACGTGGGCGCTGTTGCTGATGTTGAGAAAACCGCTGTAGGGTGCCCCCTGATCGCCTTCGCCGGTAACCCGGTGCTCCAGCCCGTCCACCACGACATTGGAGCGCTGGACCGCGATGCCGCGGGAGTAGTAGGTGTATCGCGACTCGGCTTGGTTGGCGATGGTGGTGAAACGGCCGCCGGTGAGGGTCAGCGCCTCTTGGTCGATGGGGCGGGCGGTGATGTCCGTGATCTGGTCGAAATCCCAAATGATCGGCGCATCCATATCCACGTTTCCGTCTTGATCGACGAGAAAAACATCCGTCTGGCTGGACCCATCGTTGCGGTTCGCTCCAAAGCGGATGTAGCGCCTCACGTTGGCGTCGGTGACGGTGACCAGGCAGGGCCCGGGCAACGAAACGTCAATTTTTTCCTGATTCCGCCTGAGCGACGACACCCCTTCCAGCTTGAAGGAGCGCAGCTTTGAACTCACCACGAACACCTGGGCGCCCCGGTTTTCCACATCGGTATCGTCGATCAGGAAGACGGCCGTGCCGAAATCCGTGTCAGTTTGGATGACCGCCGTGCGGCTCCGGCCGCTGATGTAATAGGTGGCCCCGTCGTCGGCTTTCACGGGAAGGCCGTGCTCGTTTGCGAACTGATGGGCCTTGACGATGGCATCAATATCATCGGTTTGGCCGTCGCCCTTGGCTCCGAATTGACTGTAGCGGACGACACCATCCGCCGGCAACTCGGCACCCGCCGAAAGAATTGGCCCGCCGATGCCCATTGTGATCATTGCCAGTCCCATGCGAATTGTGGTCAGCATCACAGCTTTGGAAACGAAACGGTTTGGGGGCGAATCGGTAAGGGGAAACGCCGAAAAGTTTCCGGAACCTGTGGCAGTATCGAGTTCATGGATTCAGCAAGTCTGATGGGGCGACCGCCGTCAAGCGCCGTCTTCAGCGGGCCAGACCTCCTCAAACGGTTCGCGGTTTCCCGGTCTTGATCTGGACAACCCCGATGACGGCGCAATTTTCCCTGGCCGCGTTTATTCGAGCCTGACCATTTTCCACCTTGGCCATGCGCTTTCACAGGCAGGCGGACAGGGGCGTTGGCACGGGTTCATTTCGCCAACAGGCTGCCGCCGGGATTCCACGGGCCATCCACCATGAGGGTGCGGGGTTGACTGGAAATGCCGTATTCTCCCCGTTCGATCAAATCCGCCAGCATCTCCGCCGCCCGTGCCCCCTGCCATTCCCCGCTTTGGTAAATTCCCGTTACCCACCCTCCGCGCTCCAGACAGCTCAGACTGACAAATCCCAGTTCTTCCGGCACGCGCACTCCCCATTCACGCAAGTGTTCGTGAAGATTGTGCAGACCGGGTACCAATACGACGTCCGGACGATTTCTTCGAATCCACCCCATCACCTGATCCTCCCGCTGGGTTTCCAAAAGAAGCGGCGGCAACGCCTCAAGGGCGAACTCCCTCCGCAGGGCCAGCCAAGCGCCAAGCCAGCGGTTCTGGGCCTTGGCATTCGCCTTGGCGGTCAAAATCAGCCCGATTCTCCGGTGTCCCAACCGGTGGCATTCTATGACCGATCGGCGCATGGAACTGTAATTGTCATGGCCCACCCGGTGAATGGCGGGACGGCCCAGGGTAAACCCAAAACCAACCAGACAAAAATCCGCCCAGTCCAACTGGATTTCCATGTCCGTCTCCGGCAACGGGGCGAACATCAGTCCCCGCACCCGCAACTTGCGCGCCTCCCGGCTGAAACACCCGCCCCAAACCGGATCCCGCAGCCACAACTCCTTCACCCGAAATCCCATGGCGACCGCCCTCTTCCGCGCTCCCTCGAAATATTGGGAAAACAACGGTGACTCCCGCCGCCAGCCGTCCCGCTCGGGAAAGGCGGTCACAAACCCCAACACCGGCCGCTCGGCGGCGGATTTGCCCGTGCGGGTGATGGTCATCAATCTGGATATGTAATGATTTTTACGATACCCGAGTTGTCCCGCCGCCCGCGAGACTCTTTCTTTGGTGGCGGCGGATATTGCCCCGCTGCCGCGCAACGCCAGAGACACGGTCGAAGGATCCACCCCGGCCCGCGCCGCCACCTCTTTCATCGTAACCCGCTTTTCTTCGAATGCTTGCCCGGTAATCGCGCGGCGCTGCCGGGAACCGTTCCCACGGGAATTGCCCGCATCGCGCCACACTCCGTCGATCAGGATCGTGTTGGGGTGCTCCGGCACCCCCCGCTCGCCCCTCCCCATCGCCCCGACCAGAAAATCAACCGCGGTGGCCGCCAAAAGCGCCGGGGCTTGATGAATCCCCGGCACGTTGTCCTCCCCGTCCCCGCGGCGTAGGGACACCAGCTTCGGGCGGTCCGGCTCCGCGCATCCGGCTTGAATCAGGCCGGAAACGGCCGCATCCGCCGTCGCAACCAGAATGGCCCCGGGTTTGTGTTTCGCCACCCAATCGGAACATGGGTTACCGTCCCAATTTTTCAAAAACAGGGGCGGCACCCGCTCTTTCGGGGGTATATTGCGTTGCTCGATGAAAAAGGCGGCCGTCCACCGGTAATCCGTGCGGCGGTTCTCGATTTCGGTAACGACCAGCCCGATCCGCCGCAACCCTTGATTCCGGCACTCGCGCAAGGCGAGGATCATCGACTGAAAATGATCGCAGGCCACCCGATTGAGGCTTGGGTTCATCAAAGAAAACCCAAGGGCGACATGGGTGGCAAAATCCCAATCCAAATCCAACCCCGCCAAGCCGGCGGGCAACGGTGGCAGCAAAACCCCGTTGATGTTCCGCGCGTGAAAAACTCCGCTTGCCCGGCGGCCCCGCTCGCCGTCCGGTCCCAGCCAAAACGGCTCCAGTCGAAACCCTTTCTGGGCGGCGCGCGCGCGGGCCCCCTCAAAATAAGCCAAATAATCCGGCCCGGCGCTTTTCCAGCCGTCGGGCGTGGAAAAAGCGGTGGCGAAGGCCAACACCGGGCTCGCTCCGGGCAACTTCCCCTTGCGCCGGTTGACCATCAAAGCGGAAACATAGGGATCGGCGCGGTAACCCAAATCGCGGGCCGCCCGCAAAACCCGTTGTCTGGTTTTTTCGGAAACGGCGGTGCTGCCCCGCAAAACCAGCGACACGGTCGAAGCGGTCACCCCAACCGCCTCCCCGATATCCCGCATGGTTGTTCGTTTGCCGCGTTTCATGGAGTGCTGCGTTCATTCCCCCCAGTGGAAATCATCCCGGCACCCTGCCAGAGCCGCCAACCCAAAGCAAGACCACCCCGCGGCCCCCATCAAAATCAAAATCAAAATCGGGTTCAAATTTGGTTCAAGCCATCTCCGCTACGCTACGTTCGACCTACCTCACTTTACTCGTTCGACCTCAACACCGGATTCGATTCTGGATCCCAATCCCGTTCCAATCCCGATTTCGATGCAACAAAACCCAAAAACCGCTCCAAAACGGCAACCCGTCCCTTCCCAACGGAATAGCACAGGGGTGACAATAAATTTTCGCAGCTGCTATTTATTTTGTCGCCTTAACCGTTCGACTTTTAGACGCAAGTCCGCCCATTCAGACGCCGGATAATTAACGTAACAATAACGGTTTTTCAGAAAAGTTTCTCTAGATGGCACCCAGCATCCACCCTAAAAACCAACCCACCTTGGCGACAATAATTTTAGCAGCTGCTAAAATTATTGTCGCCAAGGTGGGTTGGTTTCAGGTTGCCGGTTCGCTCCTTCATCCGATAGGTCTGAAGTGGATTCAACAAATTTTGCTGTTTGTTTGTGCATTTTGTGTCCATGGAAAGCCCTTTCATCATCGGTCGTTTTTTCGTTTGTTGCTTTCCACAAACATGTTGAAGACGACCGGCCCTTGTTGGCACGCGTTGTGTTTAACAAGGGGTTGTATGCAATCCATTCATTCATCCGAACCTTCCCAAACCACCCGCCGGTCGTTGCCGTGGCTGCTGGCCGCGCAGGCCCAGGTCGTTTTCAATGACAATGCCGCCAAACTGGCGCTGATCGGCTTGATCCAATTCCCCGGCATTCTTACCGGCGACCGGGCGACGCAGACCATCAGCCTGATCGCCGGCCTGCTGGTGCTGCCGTTTATTCTCTTCGCGCCCTTGGCCGGCTGGGTGGCCGACCGCTATCCGAAGCGCGCCCTGCTGAACGGGCTCCTGATCGCTCAAATCGTGATCATCGCCGGCATTCTGACGGCGCTGTGGGCGGGTAGTCTGGCCGGAGCGGTGGCCGGCTTTGCCTTGCTCGCCCTCCAGTCGTGTTTCTTCTCACCCGCCAAGCAGGGGATTCTCAAGGAACTGGTTGGCGAATCCCGCCTCGGGGTGGCGGTTGGCTGGATGGAAATGCTCGGCACCGGGGCGATCCTGGCCGGCAGCGTGGCGGGGGCCTGGGCATTCGACCGGCTCACCCCGGCGCTCGACGGCAACCCGTGGCACGGGGCGATGGCGGCCACGGCTTTGTTGGGAGCGGCCTCGGTGGCGGCTTTTGTTATCTTTCAACCGGTCAGGAGCACCCGCTCCCAGAGTGACCGTCCGTTCCGGCCTTCGCTCTTTAGGGAACACTTCCGCCAAACCGGAGAACTCTGGCGCGCCCGTCCCCTCCGCCTCGCCGCCCTCGGCAACGCGTTCATCTTCTCCATCGGCGGGGTGCTCTACCTGACCCTGGTGCAATACGGCCGCGAACTGCACGGCGGCGGAAGCGGGTCGGTGACGGAAACCGGCATTCTTTTCGCCCTGCTCGGATTCGGGGTGGCGGCGGGGAGCCTGACGGCGGCATTCCTCTCCCGGCGGCGCATCGAGCTGGGTTTGGTGCCGGTCGGCTCCATCGGATTGACGGCGGGCCTTGCTTGGCTCGGCTTGGCAAACCCGACGGGCATCTCGCTGCACGCCTCCATCTTCGCGCTCGGCCTGGCCGGCGGTCTGTTTGTGGTGCCGGTCAACGCGTGGCTGCAGGCCAAAGCGCCGAACCGCGAGCGGGGTCGGGTGATCGCCGCGAGCAATTTGTTGGCCAACCTCGGCGGCATCGGCGCGGTCCTGTTGCAATACCTGCTGGGGCAAACCTTCGGCTTGAGCGTCCAACAGCAGTTTCTTTTCCTCACCTTGCCGGCGGCGGGGGTCACGGTCTATTTGCTGCGCCTGCTTCCCGACAGTTTCCTGTCGCTGGTGGTTCGCATGGTCGCCAGGCAGCTTTACCCGACGCGGGTGCGGGGCCTGGAGAACCTGCCCGAAGGCGGGGCGTTGCTTCTCTGCAACCATGTTTCCTACCTCGACGCGGTGATCCTGCAAACCGCCTGCCCCCGCCCTATCCGTTTCGTGGCGTTTTCCGGCCTGCGCGATGTCTGGTGGTTGCGGATTTGCTTCCGGCTCTTCTCCATTATTCCCATTGCTCCGAACCGGGCCAAGGACGGCCTGCGGACGGCGGCGGAGGCGGTCCGGGCCGGGGAATTGGTCTGCGTGTTTCCGGAAGGCGCCCTCACCCGCACCGGCGCCTTGCAGGCAATCCGCAAAGGCTACACAGTGATCGCCCGGCAGGCGGGCGTCCCGGTGGTTCCGGTCTGGCTCGACGGGCTCTGGGGTTCGATCTTCTCCTTTTCCGGCAACCGTTTTTTCCACAAATGGCCGGGCTTGCGCAGGCGGCGGCTGAGTCTGGACATCGGCCAACCGCTGACCGCCGTGGAAGCGTCCCCGGAACGGGTGCGGGAGGAACTTCTCCGGCTGGGTCATGACGCTTTCGAGGGCCGTCCGGAACTGGAAAACCACCTCGGACGACGCGTGTTGGCGGCGTTGAAACAGGCACCTTGGAAAACCGCGCTGATCGACCGCCATCCGACGCGCCGTTCCTTCCGCCGCGGGATACTTCTCGGCCTGACGGTGGCGCTCGCCCGCCGCTGGCAAAAGGAAATCCCCGGTGCCCGCGTCGGCATCGCCCTTCCCCCCGGCATCGGCGGGGCGGCCGCCAACCTGGGTTGCCTGTTGGCCGGCAAAACTCCGGTCAACCTGAACATCACGGCCGGCCCCGCCGCTTTCGCCTCGGCCCTGCGTCAGGCCGGTATCCAAACCGTGCTGACCGCCCCGGCCCTGCGCGACCGGTTCCCCAACCTACCCTGGCCGGACGACACGCGCGACATCGCGGCGGAAATTCAGGCCTGCGGGAAATTCCGCATCCTGGCCGAAGCGGCGCTGACGGTCCTCTCCCCGGCCGCCCTGACCGCCGGCCGGCTCGGCCTGCCCCGCCACGGCGGCGACCGGGAGTGCGCCCTGCTGTTCACCAGCGGCAGCTCCGGCGAGCCCAAAGGCGTCCCCCTCACCCACCGCAACCTGCTGGGCAACATCTCCCAGATCAATGCGACCAACTTCCTGCAGGATGATGACCGGATCCTCGGCACCCTCCCGCTTTTCCACAGCTTCGGTTTCACCGTAACCTTCTGGACCCCGCTGCTGCGCGGTCTGCCACTGGTCACTTTCCCCTCGCCGCTGGAGGTCAAAAAATCCATCGAGGCGATTCGCGACGAAAAAGCCACCGTTCTCACCGGAACGGCCACCTTCCTTCGTCCGTATTTGAAAAAAGCCGACAAGGCGGATCTCACCTCCCTGCGCCTGGTGGTGGCCGGAGCGGAAAAGCTGCCCCCTTCCCTCGCCGACGCCTGGACGGATAAATTCGGCCAAACCATCCTCGAAGGTTACGGCCTGACCGAAACCGCCCCCTGCCTCAGCGTCAACATGCCGGACGCCCCCGGACCGAAACTGAAAGCCGCCAACCAAATCACCCGTCGGGCCGGCGCGGTCGGGCGCCTGCTGCCGGGCGTGGCCGCCCGCCTGGTCCATCCGGAAACCGGTGCTCCGGCCGCCAGTGGTGAAAGCGGGGTTCTGCAAGTCCGCGGTCCCAACATCTTCGGCGGCTACCTCGGCCGTTCCGAAGCCGAAAGCGGCTTGCGCGACGGCTGGTTTCACACCGGCGATCTGGTCCGCTTCGACGACGACGGATTCCTTCACATCGAGGGAAGACTCTCCCGCTTTTCCAAAATCGCGGGGGAAATGGTGCCCCACGGCACGGTCGAGGAGTCCCTCCTGCAGGCCCTCGGAGAATCCGGCGCCGAACGCCAGCCCCTGGCGGTGGTCGGCTTGCCGGACGAAGACAAAGGGGAAGCGCTCGTCCTTCTTTCGGCTCTGGAGGCCGAGGCGGGGGAACTGAAGGCCCGGCTCTCACGGGCGGGCCTGCCCAACCTCTGGGTGCCGCGCCGCATCGTGCGGGTGCCGGAAATCCCCTTTCTCGGCAGCGGCAAGCTCGACCTGAAACGCTGCCGCGAGCTGGCCGAATCCGCCGCCGCCGTGCCCGCCTGAAGCGGCGGCTCCGCACGGATCAGGGCTCTTTCAAAGACCCAGCGGGTCCCTACTTCGAATACGGGTCGGCGGCGTCGCGCAGGCCGTCGCCGACAAAATTGAAGGCCAGCACCGTGATCACCACGAAAACCACCGGACTCAGCAGCCACGGATGGCTGGCCAGGGCCTGCACGTTTTGGGCTTCGATCAGCAACACCCCCCAACTGGTCACGGGCGGGCGCAGGCCGAGACCGAGAAAACTCAGGGCGGTTTCAGCCAGAATCATGGTCGGCAGGGCCAGGGTCAGGGAGACAATGATGTGGCTGGAAAACGACGGCAGGAGATGCCGAAACATCACCCGCGCGGGGCCGGCTCCGCAGAGGGTGGCGGCGGTGGCGAAATCCTCTTCCCGCAGGGAGAGTATTTTGCCCCGCACCTGCCGGGCCAAACCGGTCCAGCTGACCAGCGACAACACCACCGTTATGCCGAGATAGACTTGCAGGGGTGTCCAGGTGGTCGGCAGCGCGGCCGCCAGCGCCATCCACAGCGGTATGTTCGGAAACGACATGATCACCTCGATCAAGCGCTGAATGATGTTGTCCACCCAGCCGCTGAAAAACCCGGAAATCGCGCCGATCACCAACCCGAGAACGAACGTTAGCCCAACCCCGATCAATCCGATGGTCAATGAGATGCGGGTTCCATAAAAAATTCTTGAGAGCATGTCGCGCCCCAGGGAATCGGTTCCCAACAGGTGAACGGTGGCGTCTCCCTCCAAGCCGAAAAGATGCCGGTCCCAGGGGATCACCCCCCACAGGCGGTACGGTTCCCCCCGCACGAAAAACCGGATCACATGACGGGCTTCCCGGTCCTCGACGTACACCTTGCGGTGCGTTTGGGGGTCCCGGAAGCCCTCCAGTCCATAAACAAACGGGCGGAGATGAATCCCGTCGCTGGAAATGAATCGAACCACCTGGGGCGGCGCGTAGGCCTTGTCGATATCCCGGTATTGCTGGGTGTGGGGAGCCAAAAACTCGCAAAACGCGGCGATCCCGTACAAGCAGAGAACGAGCATGCCGGCCCAGACGGCGGGCCGGTGTTTGCGGAATTTGATCGCCATCAACCTCCACTGGGAGGCGGTGGATAGGTCTTGTTTGGGTTTGGCGGCCATTATTTGTTCCCTCCCTCGTAACGGATGCGCGGATCCAGCCAGAGCAACAGCAAATCCGAGAGCAGCGTGCCCATTACCGTGAGCAGGCTCAACATCATGATCATTCCCCCGGCCAAAAACATGTCCTGATTCAACAGGGCCTGCAAAAGCAACGGCCCGGTGGTGGGCAGGCCCAGCACCACCGACACGATGATTTCCCCGGAAACAATCGAGGGAAGCAGCCAGCCGACCGTGCTGACCAGCGGATTGATCGCCACCCGCACGGGGTATTTGATCAACAGCTTCCAGTAGCGCAACCCCTTGGCGCGGGCGGTGACCACGTATTGTTTGCGCAGTTCGTCGAGCAGGTTTCCCCGCATCACCCGGATCAAACTCGCCGTACCGGAGGTGCCGACGATGACCACCGGAATCCAAATGTGCTTGGCCAAATCCCAGGCCCGGCCCCACGACCAATCCGCGTCCTGGTATTGCTCGGAAAAAATCCCGCCTGAAATCACGCCAAACCACTCGTAGCCGACATACATGAAAATCAGCGCCAGCAGAAAATTCGGGGTCGCCAGGCCGATAAAACCGCAAAAAGTGAAAAAATAATCCCCGAATGAATACTGGCGGGCGGCCGAATAAATCCCGATGGCGATGGCCATCACCCACGTGAACAACAGGGTGAGCAGGGAAATCAGCATGGTCAGGAAAATCCTCTCCCCGATAAGCTCGGTGACCGGCTGGTTCCACTCGAAGGACATGCCCATGTCGCCCCGGAAAAACCCGCCGATCCATTTGAGGTATTGCACGAACATCGGGTCGTCGAGGTTGTAACGGGCGCGCAGGGCGGCGATGTCCTCCGCTGTGACCCGTTCGCCGGCCTCCTCCATGGCCGCGATCAGGGAGGTCAGGTAGTCACCCGGCGGCAATTGGATGATCACGAACGAAACGATCGAGATAATGAAAAGGGTCGGCACCGCCCAGAGAATGCGTCGCAGGATCAGCGCAAACATGATCGGAAAATGGCAAACGAATGTGGATGGCGTGGCATCGGCATCAACGGTGGAAGAGGAAACTCACAACAGAAAAGGACAAAAGAATCCCCGCCCGACCCGGGCAAGCACTTTCGACACCCCCGCCGCACGAAGTCGCCGAATCCTGCATAGTCACGGTGTGGTTCACCCCAAAGTGAGCCTGTCCGGCGGACGCGTTGGACCACTGGAGAATCCGCCGGGTCTTCATTTTGGGGTTTTCAATCCCGGCGGTTGTCGGATTCAATCAAATCGTGACTCGATCCGAATCCCTCACTTACCTTTTTCCGCGCGGCTTATGATCACCGGTGAATTGAAGTCCAAAGTGAACCGAATCTGGGACTCCATGTGGGCGGGCGGTATCGCCCCGGGAACGAATTTGCCGCCCGGCCCAACGGGCCGTCATCCCTCAACCCGGGGCAACGCCTGAATATCCCGAGCATCCAGCTCCCGAGATATGTATACTCTTCAGGGCAACGCCCCGGGTGAACATGCCCCGTCGATCCGGCGGCCCAACGGGCCGCGATCCCTCAGCCCAAGGTCGCGGGAGTCGGCAAATTCCTCTTGAAGAAACAGTGGCGGACCTTACTTTCAACAATCGCCGCCCGGAATCACCGGCCACTGAGCTGACGGCCCCGGGCGGTGCCGTTTTTATGGAATCCAGTGAATCAACCTCCTCCGCGCCCGAAACCAAGCGGGAAAAAACTCTTGTGGTGCAAAACAAGATGGGCATTCACGCGCGCCCGGCGGCCATGATCGTCCGCGCCGCCAACAAATTTCAGTCCGAAATCTTTTTCGAGAAGGATCAGGAATTGGTGAACGGCAAAAGCATCATGGGGCTTATGATGCTGGCGGCCGGCAGCGGCTCCAAACTCAAGGCCGTGGCCGAGGGAGACGATTCCGAGGATTTGTTGCGGGAGTTGGAGGAGTTGTTTGAGCGGAAGTTTGACGAGCCTTGAAGCCCTTGGCCGGTTCAAGCCTTGGCCAATTCCCGCCGGAAAGCAGCGTCCCGTTTCCGGTCGGTGTGGATTTCCAAGACGCGAGTGCCTGACTTCGGCAGTTCACTGATCAGCCGCCGAAAAGCCGCCGGGTCCGCCACTTTTTGATGGGGAATGCCGTGGGCTCTCGCCAGCTTCCCGAAATCGACCCGCTGGGGGGTGGCGAAGAATCGTTCAAACGGCGGATCGAAGGCGGCGATCGGCAGATGCTCAAAAATTCCCCCGCCCCCGTTATTGATCAGCACCACCGTGAGTGAAAAGGAGGAGGAGGAGGCGTGCAACAATCCGTTGGCATCGTGCAAAAAGGCCAAATCGCCGGTCAGCAGCACGGCGGGCCGAGCCGACCCGCGGGCGATTCCCGCGGCGGTGGAGAGAGTGCCGTCGATGCCGTTGGCGCCCCGGTTGAAGAAAATTTCCCGCCGACGGGAACCGGGCTCCCAAAACCATTCGACATCGCGCGCCGGCATGCTGTTGGCCACGAAAACCGGCGTCCTCTCCGGCAGGTGCCTGGAAAGCGCGCGGCTGATCTCTCCTTCAAAGAAAAACCCGCACCCGTCCAGTATCGCGTTGACCCGATCCCGGCCCAATGCGGCCGCGTCCAGCCACGTCTTGGTCCATGCGGATTCGCCTGGGTCGGTCTCCCGCCGGGCGGGAAGCACCCGCTCCACCGCGCGCGCCAGCGAAACGGCGTCGCACCGAAGCGGTTCCCCGGCCGCGTGCAACGGGTCAACGTTGCGGTCGCCGTCATCCACCAACCAATGCGGACAATCGGTTTGCTCCAGCCAGGCCCGCAACCGCTTGCCGGTGGGGGGAGGTCCGAGACGCACTATCCATTCGGGCGAAGGCGGAGCGCGGCCCGAGCCGCAGATCCATTCGTAATTGTGAACCAAATACGGCACCGCTTCGGCGTGTTCCCGCAGGGGGCCGAGCCCGTCGGCCAAAACCGGCCACCCCAGCGCCCGCGCCAAGGCGCCCGCCGACCGGGCGTATTCCCCGCCGTCGGCCCAGCATTCGTTTCCGGCCACGATGACCCCGCGTTTCACTCCGGCCAATTCACGCGCCCGCTCCTCCAGCCATGGGCCCGCCGAGGCCGGTTGCCCGCCCATTTCCCGCACCCCGTCCAAGGTTTTCCACACCGCCGCCTGATCCAACCCGGCCAAACTGCCGTCCTCCACCGGCGCCAGCGGATCCCGAAACGGCAGATTGAGATGCACGGGACCACGTCCAAACCGCAGGCAACGTTCCCAGGCGTGAATCACGGTTTGCCGCAAAAAAGGGAACAGGGCGGCATCGGCCTCCGGCACGGGCAGCTCCATTTGCCAACGGGGATATTGCCCAAACAGTTTGAGTTGGTCGATGGTTTGACCGGACGAACATTCCCGCATTTCCGGAGGTCGGTCGGCGCTCAACAGCAGAATCGGCACGCGGCTCTCCCGGGCTTCAATCACGGCCGGAAACCAATTCGCCGCCGCCGTGCCGGAGGTGCACACCAAGGCCACCGGCCGCCGGGTGCTCCGGGCGATGCCGAGAGCCAAAAAGGCCGCCGACCGTTCGTCCAACACCGAAATCGCGTCCAGGCCGGGATGGGCGGCGGCCGCGCAGGCCAAAGGCGTGGAGCGGGACCCGGGGGAAACCACCGCCGCCCGCAATCCGAGCCGAAAGAGAGTTTCGAAGAGAAACCCGCTCCAACAATGG